>CAXBHV010000778.1:0-4260 GCA_963974855.1 uncultured Rhodopirellula sp.
ACGCTGCGTGTTCCGCCGCCGACAAAGAATTGGAACCCGCCGCTGGTCGCCCCATCGGACATCGTGATCGGTGGCGGAGAGTTTGGGACGCCGCCGATCGCGTTCGGGGCAATGTCGAAACTGACTTGTGGGGGAACCGCGTTAGGCGAGACGGACCAATTGCTCGGTCCCGATAACACTTGCTGTCCTGGTTGCTGCGCCGGTTGGAACGCACCGCTGTCGATTCCCGGGTCGGCAAAGACTGGATTGGCAAAATTGGGTTGTTGTAGTGGGGCGGACTGATATTGAGTTTGCTGGACTGAGCCAGTCGATTCGGCGCCAGTCGATTCGCCGCCATTTGGGTCGCTACCAATCGATACGGCGCCAGCCGATTCGTTCGCATTTACTGAGCTGGATTCACCCGAGGCAAGCGCGACCGTCTTGGCCCCGAATCCTAGCCGCGGTGGCTTGGAGGGCTTTCGGTATTGCATCAAGCGTGGTGTTTGATCGGGGACTCCGCGGTACAGCGGCGCTTGAACTTCGGGATCCATTAGCGTCAGAAAATCCATGACGCGAGGACCCAAGCGGGTTCCATTGGGCAGTTGGATGCCGTCGGCGACCACTTCGCTGCGAACATGGCCGACATCACCGCTGACGACGACCAAGATCGATTCGGCCGCGATGCGTTTGTCGCCGTGCTGCAACACACAATCGCCCTCTAACAGCGAGGCCTGCGACGTGCCGATGGCCCAGCGATAGATCACATTCCCACTGACGCGGACAGGATCCGCACTAACATCGGGCTCCATTGCATTGCCTATCGACGGCAACCATGCTGCCATCAAGAACAATGCGATCATAGAAATCCCATATCGCCGTGACAAATACGGGAAACGTGAATGCGCAGCTGCCCTCTCAGGTTTGCGTGTCATCCACTTGAACCTGGTGAAACGTATATCGGTGGTGGCTTCCTTGCCGACCAAATGCGTCGTATCCCGTGAGTAAGAGTCTCGCGGAGTATACGAATGCTTTTCCTCCGATCACAACCGAGAAAACCCCGCAAAAACGGGGTAAATCCCCAGTTTGTCACAAAATTTTCCGCGTGGAACACAGTGAAACACGTCCGTAGTGTGTCGATCGAGCGTTTTGCCACTGCTTTGTTTTCGGGTGGTGGACGAGGCTACGAGTCCCTGTTGTTCTGCGATGGACTCGTTGCCTCGTCCACTACAATTTTAAGTTCACAAAGGACTCGTGCCGCCGTCTTATCTCGCTCGAGCTATCGAGCCGCGGGCGTTTCCAAAGCGGCCGCTGCGTCGGCGGTGGCTCGTTGACGCAGCACGTCACTAAGTCGTTGGCGAATCAGCGAGCCCCACAACTCGTACCCAGGTGGGCTCAAATGCAGTTTGTCACCGACGAACAGTTCCGGCCGTGGGTGATCGTCAGCGGTCAAATAGTGCTCGGCGGTAGGGATAAAGTAGGTGTCAGGCGTCGTCAGGGCGATTTCTTTTAATAGCGAGTTGACGGCCCGGATCTTGTCCCACGAAGCAAACCGACTCTCACAGGGCGTGATCTCGACAATCAACACAGCAGCATCGGGTTGGTGGGCTCGCGACACCCCAACGATGTAGCGTACCCACGCTTCGATCTGCTCTAGCGAGTGGTCGTCGGGGCGGCCGGAAACATCGTTGGCAACAAACATCACCATCGCTCGGTATTGATGAGGCTCGATCAATCGTTTGGCAAAAACCGAAACGTCGCTGAATTTGGATCCGCCATAACCTCGCTCGATACAACGAAACGGAGCCATGTCGGTCGCGATCGAGTCCCAGCGGCGGACACTGCTGCTGCCGATAAACAAGATCGCATCTTCATTGCTTTCGAGCGACTCGTTTTTCTTTTCGAGCGAAACGATCTCACGCTGCCAACGCTTCATAATCGCTTCTCGGTCGGCTGCGGTAATCGGCACCTCGTCGGAAACCGGCACGTCACTCGACTGCACAGTGTCATCGGTAGCCGCTGGAGCATTGGCAGCAACGGGGACCGCTTTCGATTCGGCAGCAGGCTTTGGTTCCGAAGGGGGGGCGGCAACGTCTTGAGCCATCGAGGTATGAAAGGCCAAAAACGCAACGCAAAAAACAAAGGGCGTCAACAATTGTCGCATCAGAAGGGTTCCTAGGCAGGCGGGATTGGTGGGCGTCGTCGAGCAGTCGAGGGACTTGTTATAGTTCATGGCGAGCCGGAAAACATCGTAGTCGACACGTGTCCTCTGCGTGAACGAAAAAACTTCAAGTCGAGTGAGGTCCCATGAAATTTCAGTGCCCTGCCAATTCTCTTCTAGCCCTCCTGATCGCGGTCATGACGCTGCAAAATGGTTTTGCAACCCCAGCCGAGTCATCCCCTGAACCTAAATCACCATCCGGCGATGCAGCGATCAATCAGTTGTTGGACCGGGTTTGGGATTTCCAACTGACGGAGTTTCCGTTGTTGGCAACTGATGTCGGAGACCCGCGAGGACAAGATCGATTGGCGGACCAGAGTCTCGAAGCAATTGAGCGACGTAGCAAGAAGGCGACAGGATTCCTGGCCGAACTTCAGGCGATTGAACCGCAATCTCTGAGCCCACTGCGGCAAATCGACTACGCGATTTTGCAGCAGAGTTTGGAATCGGACATTGCGGATCATGAATTCCAGACGCACTTGATGCCGATCAACAATCGCGAAGGATTTCACATTTCGTTCCCCGAGATGCCTCGGGTGACGAATCCACGAACTCGCAAAGACTTTGAAAACTACGTCAGCCGACTCAGGGCGTTTTCCGTTTACACGGACCAACACATCGCACGGATGCGAAAAGGAATCGATGCGGGGTTGACTCAGCCAGCGATCATTCTGCGTGACTCGGTCGACCAAGTGATGGCTCAAGTCGTGGACGATCCGTCAAAGTCGCTGTTAATGACCAACATCAACGAAGAAGCTAAAGATCGCTTTGACGCCGAAACTTGGGAACAGATCACTGCTGAAATCGCCGCTGCAATTCAATCGAGCGTGATCCCATCGTACCAACGGTTGGCGGTTTTTCTAAAGGACGAGTATCTGCCGGCGTGCCGCGGAACTATCGGCGCATCATTGCTGCCTAATGGGCGAGCGTTCTACCGCGACCGAACCCATCGTTTCACCACATTGGATATTTCGCCCGAAGAGGTTCATGAGATCGGGAAACGCGAAAACAAGCGGATTCGTGAAGAGATGGAAGCGATTCGCGAACAGGTGAAGTTTGAAGGCGATCTGCCAGCGTTTTTGCACCACCTTCGCACCGATCCCAAGTTTTATCCGAAAACGGCCGACGAGTTGTTACAACGGGTGGCCTTGGTGCTCAAGCGTGCGGACGGTCGGTTGCCCGAGTTGTTTGGCCGCCTGCCACGGATTCCCTACGGAATTCGCGAGATCCCGGATTATGTCGCTCCACAAACGACATCAGCATACTATTGGCCGCCTGCGACCGATGGTTCTCGTGGCGGTTTTTACTACATCAACACCTACAACTTGTCGTCGCGGCCGCTGTACCAAATCGAGTCACTGTCGATGCACGAAGCGGTTCCCGGGCATCACTTGCAATTGGCCCTGCAAGCGGAACTCGAAGGAATGCATCCGCTCAGTCGGCAAAGCAACTTCACCGCGTTCATCGAGGGCTGGGCGCTGTACAGTGAACGACTAGGAAAAGAAATTGGCTTTTACAAAGATCCGTACCAGGACTTTGGCCGGCTGAGTATGGAAGCATGGAGAGCGAGTCGATTGGTTGTCGATACCGGTATCCACTACATGGGTTGGAGTCGCCAGCAAGCGATCAGTTACATGCAGGAAAATACGGCGCTGAGCGAACACAACATCGTCGCCGAAGTGGATCGTTACATTGGATGGCCCGGCCAAGCGCTCGGCTACAAAATGGGCGAGCTGACGATCTCGCGTTTGCGTGCCGAAAGCGAAGCCGAACTCGGCGACGCGTTTGATCTTCGTTCGTTTCACGACCGTGTTTTATCGGTCGGCTCGATTCCGCTGCCGTTACTCGAACAGCGGATCATCGAGTGGCGGGCCGAACAGGCCGAACTGCAACGCTAAAGAGAGCACCCGGCCAAAATTCATAGCCCGATGCATTAATATTGAAGTTGCCGTTTGGGTGCCGGAGGCACCTTTGACGATAGCCTTGGACTTTAGTCCAAGGTTGTCGGCTGATCTGGTTAGACATTTGGCCGCTAGACTCTTTGGGCTTGTTGTGATTTTTAG
>CAXBHV010000779.1:0-4260 GCA_963974855.1 uncultured Rhodopirellula sp.
CCGCCCTATGCAACCGGCTTTGGCGAAAGCGATCGCTTGGCTTGCTCACGAACACATCGAAGCTTTCAACGCATATCAATCGACGCATTACCCACGTCAAGTTGCCCAGCTAATGAAAGCAAAAACGCTAGCTGCGTTCATCGCTAGCGGAGTTGGAAAGGCGACCTTTGCGGGCATTTTTGATGTCTGTGGCTGGATCGACCGAACAGCCAGTGATCAATTGTTGGACCCTGGCGTACAAAAATTGCTCGAGTTCGATTTGCCAAAACCGACCGGAACTGCGAAATGGTTTAACCTGTCGCTTAGCCCTAAGCTTCGCGAATACCAGGGGCGTCTTGAAATCGATTGGAGTGGCGGCGCGTCGGGTGGAAAGGCGTGGTCACGATGGGCGACATCCGTCCCTGGTAAAAATTTTCCGGTTGCTGCGGTACATACAGCATCACAATTCGCTGACGCGAAAGCGATGCCTGATTGGAATGAGCTCGTACTTACATGGGCTGAATTGAATGTGATTCCTAAAGCTTGGGCGAGGAAACTTAAGGAATGGCGGTGCATATACTTTATTCTCGACACTTCAGACAGCAAGGGTTACGTCGGTGCCGCATATGGCGAGGACAATCTATACGGCCGCTGGATCAACTACGCATCATCTGGTGATGGCGGAAACGAACTTCTGAAGTTGCGAACACCAACTAACCTTCGATTTTCAATCCTACAGCGGCTCTCACCAGACTTGGATGAAAAGGGTGTGCGGCAAATCGAGTCGTCATGGAAGAAGAGGCTAGGGACCAAAAGCTTCGGATTAAATGCCAATTAAACGAATCTTCGTCGCGTGCACGCGGAGGCCCGTTGGTCTGGTTTCTCAATTGGAATGTCAACTCACCACCCCCGGTGGAGACGGGCGTTGAACTTACCCTCTTTGGGTCGGGCTCGTTTGTTTTGATGCGGCGTTGACTTGTTGACTTCGTTCGCTCGCGTCCTTGATCAGCGATGGTTTGGCTTCCTGGCCAAAGCTGTTTTCTTTCTTGCACTGGCGGTTAGGCCTTTCCCTTGAACTCAGGTTTTAACGCACGCCCGTTCCTTGAGGTGGCTGTGACAAATCGAGCATTGTGATTGCTGTTTGTGTTTTGATCGTGCAAACATTCCGGGGATTACTACCGCAGATGTACTCGGCGTTCACGCCTGACTTCCCGCTCTAGGTGCATCTCTTGAATAGCGACCTGTGGTGATACTCCATCCCAGGTTCGATCCTCGGCATTGGCATTTCTTGCCAGAACACGTTTTGGAGTAAATGCATCGATCCCTTACGCTGCCCTCTGTGTAACGCTGATCCCTCACATGCAAACAGAGTGCAACAATGCAAGAAATGACCGAACAAGAATTTTGGGCGATGCTTGAAGAGCAAGGAAGACTTCGCCGAGAATTGGAAAGCCGGATGCTGATCGATGAGCGGATTATCGACTTCTTGACGAAATGTAGTTCCAGAGGTGCAAGGTATTCGCCAGGAAGATCCGATCTGCCCAACCACTCGCGACTTGCGATGTACTGCGGATGCGACGTGTCGACGATCGGTCGAATCCAACAGGGCAGAACTAAGAATCCACCACTTTCCACTATCGCGATTCTAAGCGTGTTGGCCTGCATCTATCCCTCGGTTCCAAAAGAGGATTTGCTGGAAGAGCAACAAGCCAGGATTGCCGATGCGGATCGATGGCTGCAATCAGACGAATGTACACGCGGCGAGCTCCGTGAAGCATTGGTTGACGGCATTGTTGAACGTCGCTTTGCCGTGGAGCAAAATTAACCAGCGGACTTGGGCTGGTCTTCGGCAGTGGAACTTATTGCGATAACCTGTTGTGGAGAACGGGTTTTGAATTTTCTGGCTGATTGTTTTTTATTCCCCATGCAGAAACGTGGTGACAATGGTGACATCCGTGAACGATGAAGTGCGGATTGCCATTAGCGGTTACTAGTGATCATCCACGAACTGGCAGCTCCGGTCGATGAAAATGGAGCATTTTGAAAAGTGAGAAAGCAGGCCCGGTGTCGGCCACCGGAGCATCGAAATCGACCTGCAACTCCCTCAAAAAGAGTCCGCGAACCTTTTCTACTCCATCCAGAAGCGGACCGGACGTAATCGCCATCGGGCAGGTGGTGAACTAGCAAAATGAACGTGGTCCGGCGTCAGTTCGTCTTGGAAGGCGCTAAGGAAGTGATGTGCGTTGGCTACCAATCAAACGAGGTGTGTCGCAAACCGATACAGCGAACCCCTTCTCACCGCTCAGGTGTCACGGCAACGATTGATGATCGTGAATCAACTCCTCAAAAGGACGCAAAACGAATGGCATCAGACATCAAAATCCCGGGTCGAGTGACTCAGGAACTCCGCAGCTACGCGGCGTCAATCTTGGGTGAGATCACTTGGGGTTTGTCTGGACCGGAGATTATCGACGAGACCTGCAAGCACGCAACGCACTTCGGAGTTGCACCGCCGTGAAAGCGATTGATTGGAAAGGAACCGGCAACACGCGTGGCCCCACGCAAATAGGAGTAACCTCTGTTGAAAGTTTTATGAAAACCAAAGACGTTCTTCAAACGCAACGTGCGGCAATAGGGTTAATCGTGATTCAGCCTTTGGATCTTCCGATAGCTCTTGCATTGTTCCGTAAAGACATATTCCAGCGTGCCGAAATCGCCGGGGTGATCACTCATTGCTGATGCGAAAATTTGGCGTTTAATTTCGCTGGGAATGTCAGGGAAACCATCTGCCCCGAAATAAAGCCGAGCGTAACTCTTACATTGTTCCTCAAAGACGTATTCCTGCGTGCCGAAATCACCGGGATGATCGCGTGCGGCGTCGGCCAAGATTTGCTGCCTGATATACTCGGGCACTTGCAAGAATTGATCGTCCATGCAGTCTGCCAACTCATCAGGCTCTAGCCCCGAGAAAATCTTATTTTCCGAGTCTGACAGGTCTTGCACCGCATTCAAAGTCATCCCCGGTTTACGCATCGCAACAAGATCAGGATGTTTGCCATGCTGCGAAAGTAAGTTCTTAACTACCGACCTGTCCATCAACATGCAGTCAACGGACTCAGCGAATTTAATTGCAGACTTTGTAAATTTGCTGCACGTCACGACGGCGGCCTTCTGGCAATCGTAATGGGCCTTCCCAGCAACTGCGTCACTAACGGCGGTCCGTGAGACGCTGCCGGAATACCGTTTTGCCTGAATCGCAATTCGTTCTCCGTTGACCGTTGCGATGACATCCACGCCAAAGTCGTTACTTGCCCGAGTTACCTCCGCAGTATGTCCCATGCATCGGATGATTGCCGCGACAAACGCCTCAAACTCTAGCCCTGTCATCTGATCTACGTCCTCGATAGTCAGAGTATCTGATCTAAAGGTTGGGCCAGGTCGTGAAGCCGGTGCAAGATTCGCCTGGTGGATATTACCATGACTGAAGTCTCTCGCATTCGAGAACGAGCGTTCTGCGGCAGGGCTTATCCAATTTACAGCACGCCAAAAGAGCAAGATTCCCAGCAATACAAAAATGCCGCCAATAAACAATGTTGACGCACCCCCAAACGATTCATCGCCCTGGAAGAATGAAAGAACCGACGCGAGCAGTCCCAAACCACCAATCAGCAATAGAATGCATGCGATCGGGAACACGAGTAGAGCGGCGAGGATATGTAAGAATCGCATAGAAACGGAACTAACGAGGAGATGTCGGGAAGCCATAGCTTAGCAATATGCCAAACGGCCTGGACCGCCGCACCGCTACAGTTTCGTCGTTGGCCGCTTTCGTCGAGCCGTTGGACAAGAAAAGGTTCCGACAAGAAAAGGTTCCAGACAAGAAAAGGTTCCAGGACTCAAAAGTCGAGTTGCGGGTGCATCTGGATAATTTGGTTGCGGAACACATTGCATGAAAGATTGTACTCACTGATTTGCTCCGGTGACTGCCATGGGGAATTCAAGTCCTGCGCGAAAAATTCTTGTGATTGCGTACATTCTTCGTGCCACCGGATGGTGGTTTTTTAAATTGCGCCATCGACAGGCGCGGCGAAGCGGGTGAACACACTCGGCGGTCCCGACTTGCCTCGCACACTGGACGCATCTCGTACAGAGTGATACGAGGTGAGCCGCCAATAAGAACGCTAACAAACCGCTCAATTGGCGTGGTCAGAACTGATTGAGGTTGGTACTGATGGACGTGCGAGAGGCATTGAGTCACAAAAAAAGTAGCTCCGATTAGTC
>CAXBHV010000780.1:0-4258 GCA_963974855.1 uncultured Rhodopirellula sp.
AAATTTCGTCAATTCGGTCCGTCGAGATGCCAACGCCATTGTCGCTTACCACAATCACAGCCGATTCGAGTTCGCCTTCATTGGATTGCACTGACAATGTGAGATTGATCGTGCAATCGCTGTCGCTGTATCGAGACGAGTTGTTCAACAGGTTGCAAACTACCTGCGTCATTCGTGTCGCGTCAGCATGTACGAAGACATCCTGCTCACAGAGATTTAGCTTTAAATGTTGATCCTTCTCGTTAATGAACGTGCTCGATGCTTCAACCGCGTCATTGATGACATTACGCAAATTGGTGACTTCTTTGTTAAGCTGGATTTTGCCTCGCCCAATACGTGATACGTCCAGCAGGTCGTCGATCAAACGGATCAATTGCTCGACTTGGCGTGCCATCGTTTGACGCAGTTCTTCGGTGTCCGCAGGCAACTCGGATAAACTCATCAACTGAACCGCATTCTTGATCGGTGCGAGCGGATTGCGTAACTCGTGGGCAAGCGTGGCAAGAAATTCGTTTTTGCGTCGATCGGCTTCGGATAGACGCGCCGCGAGTTCGGCAAGTTGGTCTTCGTCATGTTTCCGTTCGGTTAAGTCACGCATCACTTTGCTGTAGCCAACAATCTTATCGTTCTTGTCTTTTACAACGCTACTGATACCGGATGCCCAGAATCGTTCTCCGCCAGCACGCATCATCCAGCGGTCGTCACTTGCGCTGCCTTGCGTTGCCGCCGTTGCAAACTCTGAATCGGGAATTCCCATCGCAATGGCTTCGGGGGTAAAGATCAGCTCGCGAATGTCTTTACCGAGAAAGTCAGCTTCGTCGAACCCGAGCACCTTCAGTACTCCGCGATTCCACGTCGTGGCTCGGAAATCGGCGTCCATCGCAAAAATCGCATAGTCTTCGATTTGTTCTAGAAACGTTCGCAGGTACTGGTCCATTTTTGCGTTTTCCGATTCCAGTTGCCCGGCTCGATCAAGCGTTTGTTGCAGCCGGTTGCGCTCAACCTTCAACGCAATCGCATACTTTTCGGCGCGATGTCGATTGTGCTGGACCAGATACAGCACACCGACGACGAGAACCAACCCCGCCACCGTCGACAATAAACCGGTCGCCAGCGCCGTCCAATAAGTGGTCGCGGCAACCTGCTCGCGTTTTGCAATCGAGCTCTCCTCGCTGCGACGAAAATCGGTCATCTGTTGATGGATTGTATCCATCGTCCGTTTGCCAATATTTGTTGCCACCAACGTTTGTGCGGCTTCAAACCCCGCCTGGCGCCGTAAGTCCAAGGTCGCCGAGAGTTCCTGGAGTTTCTGGTCGATCAGATCTTGTAGAGGAGCAATTTTTGAGTTGCGGATAGGGTCCGACTCGGTGATCGCCGACAAATCGTGCATCAATCCATCAATGTTCGTGATCGACTCGTAATACGGCTCCAAGTACTCTTCTTGTCCTGTGATCAAAAAACCACGCTGGCTGGTTTCGGCCGATTTGATCGTCGATTCGATTCGATCTAACTCGCTCAGTATTTTGTACGAATGCTCGACCAAACCGGTGTGAGCGCGCAATCGCCGTGTGTTGTGAAAAGTGATGAATCCCGTGATCACCAGCAAGATGACCACTGCGGCTACGGCAAACGGTTCCGCCATCCGTTGCGGTCGGCGAATCGAATCAGGTTCCTTCACTTGGTATCCAGGCAAAATACTTCGAACCGCGATGCGAGCTCAAATAGGGGCAAAGTCAATTATTTCGACAGCGAACCAACATACTGGCTCACCATCTGTAGCATGATTGTTTTATTAATCGGTTTACTAAGATAGTCGTTGCAGCCTTGTTCAATACAGCGATTCATGTCGCCCTGCATTGCGTCGGCGGTAAGTGCAATGATGGGCCCCGCAAAGCCCATTCGGCGAAGACGCTCGGCTGTTTGGTAACCATCGAGTTTGGGCATTTGCATGTCGAGCAGGATCAAGTCGTACGGTTCACCTTGTTCGATTGCCGCTTCGACGCGTTTGATCGCAACCTCACCGTCCTCTGCTTCGTCGACTCGGGCTCCGGCATTGGACAACAACTTTTTGCTTAAGAACCGTATATCGCGACGATCATCCACCACCAAAATAGCACAATCCAACGAGATACATTGGTCCGGTTCGTTTTCGGGGCTCGGCTGAGTCAACGCCATCGGCTCGATCATCGTCACGCCGTGGACATCGCCGGTCGCAATGGTCAGCGAGAAGGTGCTGCCTTGACCTTCGGTGCTGTCTACGGCAATCGTTCCGCCGAGCATCTTGGCCAACCGTTGACTAATCGCCAACCCCAGCCCCGTTCCGCCAAAGTGACGTGTGACGCTTGAATCGCCCTGTGTGAATGGCTTGAACAATTTCGCCTGTTGCTCGGGTTTCATGCCGATGCCAGTGTCGACAATGTCGATTCGCATCCGTTGTTCATTGGCGTTATAGCTAATCCGCAATCGCACCTCTCCGCTCGGAGTAAACTTGATTGCGTTGCCCACCAAATTGATCAGGATTTGTTTTAGACGCTTCGGATCCGAAGTCACTTCGGATGGGATTCTGCCTTCGTATTGGACGTCAAGCGTTAGCCCACCTTCGATCGCCCGCACCTCCATGATCGAGCGAACGTCTTCAATCAGTTGGTTGGGGGAAAAGGGCTCGGGGGCGATTTCGAGTTTACCAGCTTCGATTTTCGACAAATCCAAAATGTCATTGATGATATCGAGCAAAAAGTCTCCGTTCCGACGGATCGTGCGCACATGCTCCAGCGCCTCGGGGTGATCGATCTGGTCTGCGATCAAATCGGTGTAGCCAAGAATCGCAGTCATCGGGGTGCGGATTTCATGGCTCATGTTTGCTAGGAATTCACTTTTTGATTCACTCGCTGCCTCCGCCTGCGCCCGAGCCTCTTGTAGTGATTCCTGCAATTCATGTTGATCGGTAATGTCCCAAATGAGTCCAAGGATTCGCTTCGGCTCGCCGTTGCCGCTATGCACTTGTTGTCCAACTCCTGCGATCCAACGTACCGTCCCATCGGAACGAATAACACGAAATTCTTCGTCGAGACTTTTGTTGCCCATGACCGTTTGACGCCAAGCAAGATTGATGTGTTCGAGGTCATCGGGATGGACCATTTTCATCATCGTCCTGGCGTTTCGCTCGCAATCGGGTGGCAATCCGAGCAACTCGTACATCGAATCTTCCCAAAACGCACCTTCCTCGCTCCATTCCCAGACGGCCATGCCACCAGCACGCAAGGCCATTGTTAGTCGTTCTTTGCCTTGGGCCAGTGCTAATTCTGATTGTTTGCGTTCGGTGACATCGCGTGTGATGCTGGTAACCAATTTGGCAACGCCCGTTTTGTCACGAGAGATCAGGCCGAGATTTTCGACCCAACTGGTTTTGCCGTTGTCTTCGCGGACGATGCGGCAATCAAAACGATACGATGATTCGTCGCCTTTGACTGCGGATCTCAAGTGGTGGGCGGCTTCGGCGCGATCGTCGGGATGGACGATTTGCAGGATGTCGTCAAACAACATGTCTTGTCGCGTTTCGCTCATTCCAAAAATGGATTGTAATTCTTCGGACCATTTGATTTGGTCCGTGCTGGGATCCCATTCCCAGGTTCCCAAACGTCCCGCTTGAAGCGACAATTTTAAATGCTGTTCGCGTTTTCGCAGTTCCTCTTGCCCGCGTCGCACGTCGGTGACGTCGCTACCATTGGCAACGACAAATACCACCTCGCCATGTTGGTCTCGTGCGGGGGTAAAGATGAAATCGGTGATCCGCTCCGTCCCATCGGGTAACCAAAACGGCAAGTCTTCGCGATAGACCTCGCCCGCCGTCGACAAACGCAAACCGTCGCGAAGCTTTTGTTTCACTTCTTCGTTGTTTCCCCACCATGGTGAATCCCAGAAGTGTCGATTGATTGTCTCTTCTCGGGATGCGCCGAGTTGTCGCAGTGCAATCTCGTTGATGTCGGTGGTGGTCCCGTCGAGTTCAATGATGCCGGTGTAGTAATAGCCGTTGTCGAATAATACTTGTAGTTTGCTCTCGGCGCGTTCGTAGTCCGCGAGCAATGCGATCAGTTTGGCTTGTTTGTCGGCCAATTGCTCTGCGTTTTGTCGGACCAGGTCCTCGGCTGCCTTGCGATCCTTGATGTCCACTCCCGATGGAATGACATGAGTGATATTTCCATCCGCATCGCGGACCGGGGCCAACATAAAATCGATCGTCGTGCGATCATCTTTGCCG
>CAXBHV010000781.1:0-4256 GCA_963974855.1 uncultured Rhodopirellula sp.
TGCTCCATCCGCTCGCGCAGCGTCCCGCTCAGTTTCCCTTTGTCCAACTCCGGAACATTCGGGGGTGCAGGAGGCGGCGGTGTATTGAGCAGATTGTCGAGAATCCATTTGCCTCGCTTAACGGGACTGGTTCGCGTCGGGTTGCTAGTCACCGTCAACACACTTGCGTGCGTTAACAATCCGCCGCGCGGAGTGCCTTCGAGCGAGACTTTGCGGAACCCAGATCCGGTGACACCCTTCACTCCATAGAATTTTGCAAGATCCTCGTTCAGGTAACTGAACTTGGCGTCAAGCATCGCCGTCACCGGCAAATTTCCTCGCATCACCGCGGCAACGAAGGTCAGCGTTTCACGCTGCATCAGTTGCCGTATTTCATCATCGAATTCAGGGAATTGGCGTTTGTCGGGATTGACATTGTCGAGGTTGCGAAGCTGCAACCATTGCCCGGCAAAGTTCTCAATAAACTGATTTGCACGGGGGTCGACAATCATGTCGCCGACTTTGCGTAGCAATTCACGACGGTCGCGTAGTTTGCCTTGATGTGCCAATGACAACAATTCGTCGTCAGGCATACTGCTCCACAAAAAATAAGAAATCCGGGTTGCCAATTCGTACTGGCTAATCAGCGGCAGTTCCCCCGATGCGTCAGCCGCGGCGTGCTGCTCGACTTTGAACAAGAAGTGCGGCGACACTAAAATTGCCTGCAGCGCGACCTGGATCGATTCTTCAAAACTTCCGCCATCGGATCGCACTTGCGAGGCAAGTTCGGTCAATCGCCAAACTTCGCTTTTGGTAGCAGGTCGTCGAAACGCGCGACTAGCCAACGGCGCTAACACTTGTGCAGTCGCTTGCTCTGGCGAAACTTTACTGCTCGGCCGTGTGAATATGATTTTCTTATGCATCGCCGGCAATTCACCCACGGAAACCGGTAGCGACGATTCCTCTTGAGCAAACACATGCACGTGATAGAGATGAAAGTTGCGATCGATTTTTCCCGCGACGTAGAAATCGTTGATAAAGCTGATCTCGATTTTTCGTGTGCCGCGAATCAGACGAAATTCGACCTCATACTTCTCCATCTTTTCACTAGGAATATCAACGACTTGGCTTTTCCTGCCGTCATCGACCTTCATTTTCACCGGTTCATCGCCACCCTGGTCGCCGCTGGCGGAGAACGTCAAAGTGTATTGTCCAGTGAACGGTGCCTCGACTTCCAGTGTGACCGTTCCATGGCTGGACATCGTGATCCGATTGTTGCGTTTGTATTTATCGGCTCCGATCAATTGGGTCGCGGTTACATCCACCTCGTAGATACGCGGTGGCAGCGGAGTGCGAATCGTTTCCCCGGAAATCGTCTCGGCGGCGTCGAGATATTTTTCTAACAAGATCGGCGGCAAGGACAGCACGTCGCCAATGTTGTCAAAACCGTACCCCACGTCGTCACCGGGGAATCCAGCAGCTGGTTTGTAGTCGACACCGGTCAGATCCTTGATCGTGTTTCGGTATTCAACGCGATTCAATCGTCGCAAAACCACCTTTCCTGCGTTCGGATTTTGCACGCAGTTAACGGCGTTAGCGACTTCATCGATCAAAGTCAGCATTCGCTGTCGAGTCGCCGCGTCCATCATCTCGCCGTCTTCGGGCGGCATGCTGCCTAGTTGGACTTGCGCCATCACGCGTTTCCACATGTTTCGATTCGACTGAATCTTGGCTGCCGAATCGTCATCGACCAACGATAACTCGCTGCCCGAATCGTGACAGTCAACACAGTAGGTGCGTAGCAGTGGCACTAATCCATCACGAAACTTCGCTTCACTTGACGCTTCATCGGCGGCAACGCAAACCGAAAGAGACAAGATCGCGACAACGATCCGACTGATTCGCAGAACGGTATTAGGAAACCGATTCGTGCTCGTGTTGAAAACGAACTCGATCATTCGTACTCGCAGGGTGGGATTTGGGGGGCGCAGGTAGGTTGGCGATTCATTATAAGAAATATTCTGTGGCGATGGCAATTAATCTTCGTTGCTGCGGGTCAAATGGCCGCTGCGATTGATCGCAAGCAACAGCCACATCATCACGGAAAAGCTCATCATCATGCCAACCAGGCCGAAGATGCTCATTTCTTTCATACCCAATACCGATTGCTCGGGAAACAACAGTGGGGGCACCTTCATCGCCAACAGCAGGGAGGATCCTAGGAAGACCGCACTGGCCATCAGCCCCAGCACCATCCGGTTCACCGTCGGCCCGATCCGTTGATGTTCCAAGGTCAGCCGCATTTCGCCACGGCGTGCTTGCTGCAGCAGCGTCAGCACCTCGTCGGGAACGACTTCGAAGAAGTGCTCCGCTTCGAGATAGATCCGGCGTGCTTGACGCACTCGTCGTCGCGGACTCAACCGTCGCAGCATCGATTTACGGACAAATTGATGAACAATATCCAACGAGTCAAATCCGGCACCGAGCTCTCGCAAGGTCCCTTCGAGCGATATCAACATCTTTAACAGCAGCGCCGATTGACTGGGCAATTTAATCACATGCCGATGCAGAATGTCGCTCAATTCGTTGAGCGCACCGGTCAGATCAAAGTCACTCAAATGTTGCCGGCCGTAGGTCCCCACAAACTCGGCGACGTCGATCGCCAGCAATGATTCGTCAAGTTTGGGTGGAGCGTCACCGATGCGGCGAATCAACCGCGTCAAACGGTTCTGGTCGCCGGTGGCAATACACCCCATCATCTCTTCGATACTTTCGCGAAGCGTCTCGTCGATGCGGCCCACCATCCCAAAGTCGAGGATCCCCAACCGTCCATCGCTAAGCAGCAACAGATTTCCGAGGTGAGGGTCCGCGTGAAACAGGCCTTCATCAAAGATCATCGTCAGATAGATGCGGGCGATCGATTCGGAAAGCTGGTGTCGTTCGCCGTCCAAACAAGCATCGACCGTCAACACGCCACCGTGATGGCTTTCCAAAAGCACTTTGGAAAGCGGCTCACCCTCTAATTCGTCCATCACCAAGACACGGCGGGTACAGAGTTCGCGTACCGGTTTGGGAATGACGACCTTCGTGCTTTGCGACGAAAGCATCTCGGCGAACACTTCGAGGTTTTGTCGTTCGCGGCCAAAGTCCAATTCTCGCTGCAGCATCGTGGACATTTGGGATACCATTTGGCATGGCCCCCAAGCGGCGAACCCTTCGACACGCTCGGCGAGCTGGGCGAGCCCCCCGAGCACTTCCATATCCTGGCGAACGGTTCGTTCGATATCGGCGCGTTGGACCTTGATCACGACGCGTCGTCCATCGTTTAAGGTCGCTCGATGGACTTGTCCGATCGAGGCGGTCGCGAGGGGTTTGGGATCAATGAATTGAAACTGACTCAGATACTGTTCGCCCAATTCCTTGGTCAGCGTCTCACGCACTTTCTCAATCGCATCGGGCTGAACATCCGCACGCAACCGTTTGAGCTCGTGGCCAAGCTGCGGACCGACGATATCGGGTCGAGCCGCCAGGATCTGGCCTAACTTGATAAAGGTGGGGCCGAGATCGGTCAGCGCCATCCGCACCCGTTCTTCGCTGGAATATTGGGACAGCGGCACCCCATTGGGATCTTTGAACGAATCGCGAAACGGCAGACTCTGATAACGGCTCAGCCAATCGGCCAGACCATAACGACGCAGCACCGCCAAGATCTCTCGCCACCGCTTCAAATTGCGGTAAAGCTGCGGGATGGCAGTGATTTTCATTAACAAAACGAAACGCCGATAGGTGAGAGAAAGGGGGTTGGAAACCGCTCAAAAACGCGATCGATTACCACTAGCCTGAGGGACTTTGTTACATTCACATCATTCTAATGTGAAACAACATAAAACCATTCGCTGTTTGCCAGGAGATCTTGTCTTTGGATTGGTGGGAACCGCTTTTATCGACTTTGCGGCTCATAACCGTCACAATCGTTGGTTCGCTCGGCATTGGCATCCCCGCAGCGTGGGCTGCGGCAACACTTGCTCGTAGCGGACGATCGTGCCGGAACATCGCGAGGTTGTTCATTATGTCGGCGATCGCAGCGATTGCCATTCCCATAATTCTGCATGCAGCCGCCTGGGAAGCAACGGCGGGGAAGTTCGGTTGGCTGCCGCTGACTCAGACTGCAACTCGCTCGTGGGGCGGATTCGCAGGACTGGTTGCCTGCGGGTGGATCCATAGCATTTTTGGCGCCGCAATCGTCGCGATCGCAACCTGGCATGGGACTTCGCGTG
>CAXBHV010000782.1:0-4252 GCA_963974855.1 uncultured Rhodopirellula sp.
GGTGTAGTGCAACATCCATTTCGGGTTCCGCTAGATTAAGTCCTAAGTCGCTTGCTTTGATATAGTCGTTGATCGCTTTTTCGCTCTCGCGTGTCACCCAGTCATTGCTGCCGCGAAATGCCATTCCACCGTAATGGTATTTGTTAATCGTGAGCGGTGAATCCGCGATGCACGTGATGGTCGAGTGGATATCCACCACAAACCCTGGCTCGGTCGTGGCGTGAACTTGGACGGTCCATCGTTCTTTCAGCACTGCGGTGGAATGATCAGGTGACATGAACGCTTCGTGGAGCAATTCGACGGTAAAGGAACCAATGTCGTTACCACTTTTTACGTCGATCACGTCGTTGTGCGACACGTTACCGGTACGACTGTGTTGGTTCCAAAAGTCGACACGCTTGCCTTTGAACGTCGTGTTTACAAACGCACCGAACAAGGCGTGCTGGTGCGCATGATCCGGTGCAAAGTCGCCCGTCACCACTCTGCCGCTTGGCGTATAGAGCGGATGAATGTAGCCGCGACGTCGATAGATCAGGTCCATTCCCAGCGGCGGTTCCTGGATTGCCTTGTTGTATTTCAGCACCGGTTTGCCTCGCACTGTGACGTCGATCGATTCCGCTGATTCGGTGCACGACTTGGCATGTTGGGAACTCGGCGCAGAGAGGGAGGTCAAATCGTCGGCCATTATAGAGCAAGACCGCGATGGCGGTGCGAGGCGAGCCATTCGAATCAAGCCCGCGAGAAAATGACAAGGATAACGGCGAGTGTCAACAAACTGGCTCCGGCCAAACGGGTAATCATGGTTTGGTGGCCATGATTCGCCTCGGCGCCTCCCCAGATTTTTGCCACCGCCCACGCCAAACCGACGCCCCACAAACCTCGCATCGCATAGACCACATTGATTCGTGCTGCGTCGTGGAATATCGCAATCGCAACGGTGATGCTCACCGCTTGCAGCGCCACGAAGGTGGCTCCTGGCAACAAGTTGGCGCGGACAGTTGCATCTTTCAACTTGGCCCACTCGACCCAAGGAATCAAGCAACACGACGCCGCTCCGACGATCCAAAATACGATCGGTAGAAAACGTCCCGCACCCCAGGAAGGAGACCAAAGTTGGACCAAACAATCAAACGCGGCATAGGACAACGCAGCCGAAAGAGCGTAAAAGATCGTCATCACCACATCGTGAGGATGGCTGCGGCCGGTCCACTGGATTAACGCGATCCCGGAGGCTGCGAGTGCTGCGGCGTACCATACCGATCGCGGCAATTGTTCGCCGCCGACAAAGGTTAGCAGCAATGCCACGAACACGACCTTGATACCAAAGACCGGCGCGGCGATGGAAACGTCGCCGCGACCAATCGCAAGAAAAGTAAAGGCAAGCCCTTGAATGAACAGCCAAGCAATCACGGCGGGCTGCCAAAACATCGCCCACTCGAGCGTGGTGCCTCCGAGAACCCAAAGCGACGAAAATGCAATCGCCGAAAACAGATTCGAGACAAAGATGATCGTGATCTGCCCAGCGCCGGCGGCACCGGATCGCTTGACAAAGATCAAGCCACAGACATAAAGAACGCTGGCCAGCAGTGGGAGTAATAGATGCATCGTGGACGTAGCGTACACGCCGCGCAAACAAACGAGAACCGTGCGTCGGTTTAAGCCGCCTGCAGAAGCATTTGTTTTGAATGCACTTCGTCAATCGCAACACACACGTCCGCGACCGTGATCGCGCGCATCGCCGAGTTGTCGGCATTGCGACGATGTCGCCGGGATCCCCGTTCATACGCCTTCTGAACAGCAACCTGGCCATACGGTCCCGAGTCGCCTGGGCGGGTTGCGCCGTACAATCCAATCGTGGGGGTGCCAACGGCCACCGCGATATGCAGCGGGCCAGTATCCCCACTGATAAACAAATCCGCGTGGCTAATCAGCGCGGCCAAGTGATGAAGGTCAGTGTGCGGCGCGAGTACAGCGGCCCCTTCGGATTTCGCGACGATTTCGTCTGCCATCGCGCGCTCCTCGTTGGTTCCCCAGACGACGGCCGATTGGTAGCCATATTTTCGTTTTAGATAGCTAGCGGTTTTCGCAAAACGGGCTGCTTCCCAAAGCTTTGATGGCCACGTTCCTCCGGGGTTGAGCACGGCTAATCGTGAAGTTGCAACGGTGCGTCGCCATCGCGAGGCCCACACGACCGATGCATCGGAAACGGGCAAGTCCCATTGGACCGACGGAGAATGCAGGCCGAGTGGCGACAGCAGTTCGAGCGACCGGTCGGTCACGTGGCGAAATGCAGGTGCCACGCGAACGTTGTTCAGCAGTCGACTGAGTTCACCGCCATGTTTTCCCGCAAAACCGATCCGTTGGTGTGCGCCCGAGATCCATCCGGCCAACGCTGATTTCGTGTTGCCTTGACAATCGATCGAAATATCAAATTGATGTGGCCGCAAAAGTGATCGCGCTGTTTGGATCCCCGAAGGAGAAACGAACCATTTGCGATCAAGTTGAATCACGGTATCGAGGGCTCGATGCCCCCGCACCATCGGCGCCGCTTTGCGCTCGACAACCCATCCTAAATAGGCATCGGGAAACTCGGCCCGCAAAGCACAGGCGACGGGAAGCGTTAAAATCGCATCACCAATCGCACTGAGGCGAGAGATTAGAATTCGAGGTCCACTTCGGTTCTCGGATTTTGTTTTGGACATCACGGCGATCCTTCGCACGAAAAATGGGGCGTCCTAGCGAGTGATTCTAAACGGCAAGCCATCGGCGATGCCAGAGCGATCGTTGAGATCGCCGACCCACTTCGCTAGCAAACCAGTGGGGGATTCCGCTTTGGCACCTTGCCGCTTTCGACGATCCGCCGTTGGTCTTGTCGAGTGAATATCGACATTCGGCCAGGGAAGACAACGGGAGATTAGCCACGAAATCGGCTCGCAGTGGCTAAGGGGGCGTAATCTAGCAGCGTTACGAAAGAAGGCAGAAAACCACCGCCCATCGAATTGCGATCAAATCGTATAAAGTCGCGAAAACCGCAGCGGGTCAACGACACCATGCCGCTCCATCCTCGCTATCAAACGGCATGGAGACTCGCCATTATCAATCGTCGCGATCACGTCTTCGGCGGCCAATTGATAAGGTCGAAGTCGCTGCTCCTTGCTCATCTCCCAGGCAATGACCAACTGTTTTCTTGCATCGGCGAATTCGGACGTTGACGAGGCTTTCAAGTGCAGCAACAGACCTTCATAGAAATGGGCGGCCGTCTTAGCGAATGCACTGTGCTCGCGATGCAAGTGGCGGATTGCTGATTCGACAAATCTACCCCAATCGCCTGCAGGATCTTTCTTGAGTCGATGCAAAGCGACCAAGGCAACAAATTGCTCAAGCATAACGCGATTAGACTGCAGCATTGACACTGACAGGTTTGTTCTTGAACCTCGCAGTTCTTGAATTCGTTGCCACGCTTGGTCGTAGTGCCCTTTGTATAGATCGAGATGGATCTGTGCCGTCCATTCCAGAAAGTCGAACAATTGGGCACCGTCGCAGGCAGCTAATTTCTCTGCGTTTTTTTGCCGTACTAGTTCGCTGTCAACCACTTGATCTCGCATCAGCCAAGTCGAGGCTCCACATCCCGAGCTCGCGATGATCCACTGGAATTGATCGTTCCGTTGCTTGAAATCGTCCAGCATCTGATCACACGACTTCATCAACTGTGTCCAGCGTCCGACGTGCCAATGTGCCAACAAGTTGACCGAACCTAAATGACATACCTCGAGCGTCAATGGCTCACTTAATTGTTTGTAATGGTGAACGCATGCGTCGACAGACGCGGCAACACTGCTCCAACGCATCGCCAACGCTTGCGAAAACGCGATTCCCGCCCATACATCACCGATCACTTTCAGATCTCCGGTGGCAATCGCTCGCGGCAACAGGTCTTGTAACGCCACTTCGCTACGGATCCGTTTGGATCCATGATTATAAGTTCCGAACACGGCGGCACCGACTTCGACAAGAATTCGATCTGCTTCGCTTCCATACCGTTGTGCTAGATTTGCAGCAGTAATATTTAACTCCGTTGCATGCAGGTTGTCGTACATCGACAAAGGGCGGGCAACCGACAAGCAGAGCTCAAGTCGTTGACGGTCTCGCACTGACACCTTGTCGGTTGACGCGTCGACTTTCTGGTTTGAATAGCGAATGTTGGTGTACACGCTGTTGGCCAGCAAACGCATGATGTTGATTTTGCTCAGCC
>CAXBHV010000783.1:0-4228 GCA_963974855.1 uncultured Rhodopirellula sp.
GGGGCACCCCAAAGCGGTCAAGCCGCTACGCGAAGGGGACACGTTGATCACGTTGGCAGAGATCGAAGCCCAGAATCTGAAGCTCGCAATGCCTCCGGTCGAGATCGAGCACGAAGTCAACGACGGTGACATCATCAAAATCGGCAATCTCGAGCTCGAAGTTTGGCATACACCCGGACATACCGACAGCCAGTTAGCATTCCGTCATGGCGACGTTTTGCTCAGTGGCGATAATATTTATCGTGATGGTTGCATCGGAGCGATTGATGCGCATCACGGCAGCGACATCAAGGCGTTCGTGAAATCACTCGAGCGGATTCGCGACAGTGACGTCAAATGGTTGGCTCCGAGTCACGGCCCGATTTTCCGCAATGACAAAGATTTGCTAAATCGCACGATCGATCGCGTTCGTGGCTACTTGAAAATGGCCGACTTTGGAACGCTTGCGGACAGTTGGCCGTTGATGGACGAGTGGGACGACGAAGTAGCCCAAGGCAAATTGCCCGAAGGACTCGTGCCCCCAAGTGCATAGCCAATGTGGGATGGCTTCCAGCCTGTCATCGGCATTGTCTTCGTCACGAAACTTCTTCGTAGCGTCTCCGTAGCGAAACTCGCCAAGAGTTTCGTGCAGCCGGGGGAGACCGAAACTCTTGTCGATTTTCGCTACGAGAAATCTTGCTAACGCAGCGCAACTTTTGCGGAGCAAAAGGCGACTATCGCTACGATCACCCGCCTATTTTGCGCTGACTTCGGCCCAGTCAGCTAATTGAATGTGCTGGCACTTTTTACAGCGGACGCGGATGCCGAGTGACTCGGGCATGATCCGCACTTTTCGCTGACATCCGTTGCACTGGATTCGCAGAATATGCGGTTCGTTGACCAGTGAATCGAGCTTGCTGTTGGTGACGCCGGGAATACTGACGTCGTTGGCCAACAGCACGGTCAAAAGCGATTCGGTCAACTGAGAAACTTCGGCGATGCGGTCGGCTAAGCGGCGAATCGTGTCTTCGAATGCGTTTCGCACCAAGCGGCCGTTTCCAAAATGTCGGTCGCGATTTTCGTACAGGTGCTGAAAGCCAATCAACAAGCGATGGCGTGCATCGCTGGGCATTTTATATTGATTCTGCTCACACATCGTCTCGAAGATGCGGCCGAGGTCGATCGGAGAGTAATCTTCGAAATCGATTTTGGTGTTGATCCGTGATGACAACCCAGGGTTGCTGCGGATCATTTTGGCCATCTCGTCGCTGTAGCCTGCCAAGATCACAGCCATCGACTCGCGGTCGTCTTCCATCCGCTTCAGTAGCGTTTGGATCGCTTCGCGGCCGTAGGCATCGTCGCCGGATGCATCGACAAGGCTGTAGGCTTCGTCGATAAACAACACGCCCCCTTTGGCTGAATCGCACAGCTTGTTTGTTTTCGGCCCAGTTTGGCCAGCGTATTCGGCAACCAGCCCACTGCGGTCGGTTTCGATCACGTGTCCTGAAGGAAGCGTGCCGAGGGCGCCAAGGATTTGCCCGACAATCCGTGCGACGGTGGTTTTGCCCGTTCCTGGGTTGCCGATAAATGTCATGTGCAAACTGATCGGCATCGTCGCCAAGCCTGCGTCCTTGCGTTGTTGTTGCAGTCGCAGAAAGTTGGCATAGCTACGAACTCGGTCTTTGACACTCTGCAATCCGATCAGCGACTCGAGTTCTTTCATCGCGGCCTGCAGTCGCCGTTCACGATCCGCGGGACTTTCGGCCTCGGTGGTCGTCCCTACAGTTTCGCTCGCTTGTTGCTGCTCGTGCTGGTACGCCATCGCCGAAGGGCCTTCGGAGGATGCGTTTCCGATCGGAGCGAGTGTCGATTTGGGATCGGCGGGATGCAGTGCCATGTCGATGTCACGCTGCAGCGTGTGCAGAGCTACGGATTCTTCGGGCATCGTTTGTCCGTCACATTTAGCGACCAAATTGGCCAGTCGCATCACAATGGTCTCGACCTGAGCTTTGCTGTCGGCGAGCGGGGCGTACCGCACAAACGGAGCGACAAGTGACTCCCAAGTCAATTGGTCCGCTTGCTCGAATAGACCCGTTGCGGCTTCACGCAATTGGCCGCCGTGTAGTTGTTCACCCCACAGGTGGTCGATCATCGCGGCGGCAACACGTTTTTCGGCGCTGGTCCAGCGATCGTCAGCGCGAACGATCGTAACGTAGACCTTGATCAGCAAGCCGCGATGCAGGTCATCCATCAGTTCGACAAACTGGTTCGGATTGCCCTCGATTAGCGTGGGATAGCGGCGCACCATCCATTGGCCGCAATGGTTGTACAGTTTGCCACAGTCGCGAACGACGCGGCGAAGCAAACCGATCACACGAGCATCGTCTTTATCGTTCATCCTGCTCGTGCATCCAGCGGCTCAACCAAGGTGACAATAACAAGCATGCGAGTCCCGACAATATCGCCGTGATTGCGATCGTGCCAAACACGCCACCGTACACGTTGACGGTTTCGGTAGGCATCGGAATCGTGCTGCCCGTGTCCCCGCCTTCGCTGACTCCGGTCAATTGCGAGATAATCGCGGCCAGGTACTGGCTAAACGCAGTCGCCAAGAACCATCCGCCCATCACGGTGCTGACAAGGTGTTTCGGGCTCAATTTTGTCATGGTGGAAAGTCCCACGGGACTGAGACACAATTCGCCCATCGTTTGTAACAGATAGCCCAGCAGTAGCCAACTAATTGTGACCATCCCGCGGCCATTGGCGTTGACGGCACCATACCAGAAGGCACCGAAACCGAGCCCCAGCAGTGCTAAACCAAACGCAAATTTGACCGGTGACGATGGGTCCATATCCCGGATTCGCAGTTGCGTCCAGAGTGCCGAAAAGACAAGACCTAGCAGCAGGATGAAGATCGGATTAACCGATTGAAACAAACTGGCGGGCAATTCGGCGTCGCGTGAGGCAATCCCCATCCCAACGTTGCTTTCTTGGATCGTCCAATCGATCTCAAAGCCTTTCTCTTCATGCTCGGCTCGCAGTTGGTCGAGATCCGAAAGTGAAAATAGGGATCCCTCCTTCCACTCGTATCCGATTTGTTCCTGGGTCGGCTGAATCTGGATCGTTTCACCCACCATCGATTCGGTAATGACCGATGACTCGACGACGCGATCGACGTTGCGGTCGGTGAACAGGTTGACGCTACTGCCGGCCTGTTCAAAGAAGGCAAAGAACAGCATTTGAAAGAAAATGAGCACCAATGCCACGATCATTCGTTGCCGAGGTATTTGGTCCAATTTGAATGTCTGGATAATCAGGTAGCCAAACGCAATGATCCCGATCACGGTCAAGACTAGCCCCGCTGGCTTGCTGACTTCCTTCAAAAAGACCACTGCGATGCTGCGTACCGCCTTGGACATCGAAGAGGCGTTTTCTTGGCCGTCTGTTTCTTGGCCGTCTGCCGTTTCGCCGGTATCGCCGGTGAAGTTATTGATGGTTTCATTCGAGATTAACTGTAACGACTTGCCGTCTTTGGTCAGGGGTGAAAAACCGCTTACCAGCAGCGTCAGCACAGGAATCGCGATCAGTGTGCCGAGGTAGACCATCCAGTCGTGACGGCCATCCACCCCTTCGGGACGTTGGCCTTTTTCGGCACTCAGGCCGCCTCGCGATAGGGCGACACAGGCGATCGCGCCGGCGGCAATTAGCGAGACCGCGACAAAAATGTTGACAGCGGTGGTCCAGGGGTTATCGGGACGAAAGATCAGCATGCCCAGCGCGCTGACCGCTGCGCCTAAACCAATCAAGCTTTGCGTCACTAGTGTCGGCATCACGAAGACAGCCAGTCCGATCAGCATGCCGATTGTGGCCAGCCCGAAACCGTAGTGCCATCCATAGGTCTCGCCAACGTAGCCGCACAGCAAGGGACTCATTGCGGCACCAAGGTTGATGCCCATGTAAAAGATCGTAAACCCACCATCGCGTTTGCCGCTGCCTTTGGGGTACAGCGATCCGACGATCGTCGAGATGTTGGGTTTGAAGAATCCATTGCCAACGATCAGCAGCGAGAGAGCAACAAAAAATGGCCACTGTGCTTCGTACGTCATCAGCAAGTGGCCCGCTGCCATCAACACGCCGCCCAGGATCACGGCGCGGCGTTGTCCCAGTACGCGGTCGGCCAACAGTCCACCAAAAAACGGGGTCATGTAGACCAGTGCGGTATAGGCACCGTAGACCGTGTAGGCTTGTT
>CAXBHV010000784.1:0-4227 GCA_963974855.1 uncultured Rhodopirellula sp.
AGCCGACTGCAGTTCGCTCTCACGATCATGTTCCACTATCTGTTCCCTCCGCTTTCGATCGGATTGGGACTGCAACTGTTTCTGTGCGAATGGCGATATTTTCGTACACGTGAACCGGCATGGGAGGCGGCGGCACGGTTTTGGACTCGCGTGTTTGCCGTCAATTTTGCCATGGGCGTTGCCACTGGGATCGTGATGGAGTTCGAGTTCGGAACGAACTGGGCCGCGTATTCTCGGTTTGTGGGCGACGTGTTCGGCTCGGCTTTGGCCGCCGAAGGCATCTTTGCGTTTTTTCTCGAAAGCGGCTTTCTTGCGGTGTTGGTGTTCGGATGGGATCGCGTCGGCGTGAAAATGCACCTGTTCAGTACACTGATGGTGTTTCTGGGATCGGTATTTAGTGCCGTTTGGATCGTCGTCGCCAACAGTTGGCAGCAAACGCCCGCTGGGTACCACATCGTTTGGCATGACGTGCAAGGCGAGATGATGCCGAGAGCGGAAGTGACCGATTTCTGGGCGATGGTGCTCAATCCGTCCGCGGTCGATCGGCTAACCCACACGTTAATCGGAGCCTTCGTACTGGGAGCCTTTTTCGTTGCATCCGTATGTTCGTTCTATTTGCTGCACAAACGCCATCTTGCCGTCGCTCGTCGGTGTCTGTCGATCGCGTTGCCATCCGCTCTACTGTTCACGCTGTTGGCCGCGATAACTGGACACGATTCCGCTCAGAAATTAGTCGAAACTCAACCTGCCAAACTGGCTGCGATGGAGGCTCATTTCCACTCCTCGGATGAACCCACCGGCCTTTACCTGTTTGGTTGGCCCGATGCCAAAAACGAAAAGGTGCATTTCGGTGTCCAATTGCCTTACTTGTTAAGTGCGATGGTTTACAACGATCCGATGAAACCAGTCCCTGGCATGGACAAGATTCCCGAGGACGAGCGGCCTCCGGTGTGGTTACCGTTCCAGACGTTTCACTTGATGGTTGGCATCGGAACGATGATGATCGGCGTGGCTGCGTTGGCGTGTTGGTCGTGGTATCGCGGTTCGCTTGAGAAGCGACGATGGCTGTTGTGGGTGATTGTCGTCATGCCCGTCGCAGCGATGACCGCCAACCAAGCGGGCTGGATTACCGCCGAAGTCGGCCGCCAACCTTGGATCGTCTACCCGTCGGTACAAGGAGGTGTCGAAATGATGGGACTGCGCACTGCGGACGGTTTGAGCGAATCGGTGACAGCCGAACAGGTGCTTGGTTCAATCATCTTGTTTGGCGTCATTTACTCGCTGTTGTTTGCGGTCTGGGTGTTTGTGCTAAACCATAAAATTCAACATGGTCCCGAATCGCCGGAGGAGTTGACTCGGTATAAACGTCGACTGCGCGGAGAGTACAACGAAGAATCGATTTCTGAGGTGATCAGCCACCAAGGAACCAATCGAGGTGGTGGATTGATGGAGGATGGCGTTCTATGAGTTACGAAGCTCTGACGTTTATTTGGTTCGTGTTGTTGGGCGTTTTGCTTTGCGGCTATGCGATTCTGGATGGCTTCGACCTGGGCGTCGGGATACTGCACCCGTTTATCGCCAAAGACGACCGCGAGCGTCGTTTGGTCATGAATTCGATCGGTCCGTTGTGGGACGGCAACGAAGTCTGGTTGGTGACCTTTGGTGGAGCACTTTTTGCCGCCTTTCCCGTCGCCTATGCCACTGTGTTCAGCAGTTTCTACACCGCGTTCTTTTTGCTTTTGACCTGTTTGATCGGCCGCGCTGTCAGTCTTGAGTTTCGCTCCAAAGTCCAATCCGTTCGCTGGCGATCGGTTTGGGACACGGGCTTTTTCCTCTCGTCGTTGACCGCAGCGGCGCTGCTAGGCATTGCCGCTGGGAACATCATGGCCGGGATGGAGTTGGGGCCAAAATACAAGTACGAAGGTAGTTTGCTCAGCCAAATCTATTGGTACCCGCTACTTGTTGGCGGGTTGACCGTTTCGCTGTTTGCACTTCACGGAGCGATCTATCTGTATTTGAAAACCGAAGACGAACTGCAAGATCGCGTGAGACGTGCGATCCCTCGTTTGATCTATGTGTTTGCCGGTTTGTATGTCATCGTGACGCTGGCCACATGGTGGCACGTTCCCCATGCGACCGAAAATATTGCCGCAAACCCCATTCTTTGGATCGTCCCGATACTGAATGCATTGGCGGTATTGAACATCCCGCGAGCGATGCATTTGGGCAAACCTGCCTACGCGTTTTTCACATCATCGATGGTGATTTTGGCGTTTGCGTCGCTATTCAGTGTCGCGATCTTTCCCAATTTCATACTCTCGACGATCGACCCAGCCTATAACGTGACTCTGGACAATGCCCGCAGCAGCCAGCAAACGCTTGGCACGATGTTGATCATCGCCGCGATTGGCATTCCCTGTGTACTCAGCTACACCGTCACGATCTACTGGATTTTCCGAGGCAAAGTCAAACTCGACCCGCACAGTTATTAATCGTCCCATGATCCCGCCTCAAATTGGCGTTCTGACGGATCTAATTGTGAACAACAGGAGACGGAGATTCGCCGAATATGGGAATGCATTGATGCATTTCGTAGCGGAACTCGTCAAGAGTTTCGAGGGACACTCGATGGAGATCGAAAGTCTTGGCGACTTTCGCTACGAAGAATGTTCACAACGCGACTCGCTGAGCGAATGGGCGCAGTGGTGTGGCCGTATTCGCTCAGTCTTAGCGACGCGTGGGCTCGGCGGACGGAGTCGCATTCACGTCGGAGTCGCCATCCTCACGTAGACTTTGATGACAGCGGACGCAGCTGACAGTCAGGTGGTTAAACGCCAAGGTCACACCGTCAATATTCTTCCGTTTGGATTGATTGATCAGCTCATCCGTCACGAATTGAAAAGTGTTGACGTGTTTACGGTACTCTTTATTGCGACTTCGCACGAAGCCTTCCATCGTATTGAGCACTCGCATTTTTTGGGCGTTTGCTTGGATCGTATCAAAGTCCTGCATCGCCAACCCACGCAAAATGGCGCTGGAGTAGTCGAGTTTTTTCTCCATCCAAAAATCAATCGGCTTCTCTTCGGATTCAACGATCTCCGTGGCGGTGCTTGTGGGCTCCTGCGCGAAGCAAACAGGTAGCATTAGCAGGCTGAATGCGACCGAATATAACGTCTTCATGGTTTGTCTTTCGATGGTTGCAAAATGAAGCAAGGGACGATTCATTTGCAACAGGGCAAACCGAGTGCCACCGCGCCAAACATAGGGACATGGACCAAGCAATAATCGAAGGCATTTCGAATTTGCCGGCAAAACAATTGCTATCGTGGCATCTGCGGAGCGACAGCAAGTTGTGTCGCTCCAGCGGCTCCGCTCGCTCTGACGAGCTGGTTAGATGCCCGAGCGAACGGGCACTGTCGATGGTGGCGGCGAACTGCCAAGAGGTGCGGCGCGGATACCTTGCGGTGCAGGCGCGAATCGCTGTGGCGGCGGTGCTTGTTCGAAGCCACCTCCAGGCGGTGGAGCTTGTTCGGTAGCGCTGACGCCGATGTCGTTCATCAGATGATGCAGTGTCGCTTCGATTCGCTCGGTCTTGGCGACAATTCCCAAATTGCCAATCTGACGATGCTGATGACGTGACCAACTGCGGATGTCATCTTGGATGTGATGGAACAGTTGGTCCATGCCGCTTAGACGCGATCGAACGGCATCGTGGTCGTTATTGTGATCCGCGGCATGGATATACTTCGCAACGCCTAGCAGCTGATAACCTTCGGCATAGGTTTCCGCGAAGCCAACATTGTGAGAATAGTTGTAATGAAAATCGAGCAACAACTCGTTAATCAGAAATTCCAATTCACCCGACAGGTCGTGGTATTGGGTAAATCCGCCAAACGGCATGACCGTGGGACGTGCGACGACGTGCGAGTTCGAGGATTGCGGCGCGTAGTAGTAGTTATTGCCTTGGACGTAATATTGCCCACGACCGCCGATCGACCTGGGGACGACATAGCTTCGATTCGAGTGGATCACATCATGGTGCTCGCGTCCGACAACATGCCCATGGCTATCGCGGATGATATGGTCATGATGGTCGATGTGCGAACCGCCCCCGATTGGGATTTGAATGCCGCGTGAACCGTCATGCAAAACGTCGTGATGTTCGACGCCAACTGCGTGTCCATGCGAATCGCGAATCACGTGATCGTCGTGATCAATATGAGGTTG
>CAXBHV010000785.1:0-4227 GCA_963974855.1 uncultured Rhodopirellula sp.
TGCCGCCGTTCAGGTTACTCGGCTCATTGGTTCCTGTGGTGATGCCATTGGAATTGGCAATAAACGTCATCCGGCTATTGAAATCGGTTTGATTCGGTTGATCGAATTGGAACACCGAACCGACCACGACCGTGTCTTGCGTCATCGGCTTAGGATGGGAATTGGTCGGCTGTCCAAAACCAAGTGCATTGGTTTCTTCGATCACGACACTTTCGTGCAGATTCACGAACACATTGTTCAAGATCGCAGGACTCGAACCACCGGCGATCAAGACGCCGGTTTCGTTGAGCACTTGATCCGTGTCACGTCCAGCAACCGGATCGAGTGTCAAGCCCGCAGCACGGGCTTCTGGACTCAACTCAATCTTGGCAACGTTATCAATCACCACGTAGAGTTCGGTGGTACCGTTTCCAGGTGTCGACAAACGGTTATGACCGTAGCCCTGTTGGAAATCGGTCGCGTTACCGGTCAACGCATGGAACATGCGGGTGTTGCCGGTTTGGTTTCGCTCTGGCAATTCTTCTAGATCATTACTGTTCCAGAATGTGGCTCCCTTTTCGTTTAATACCGGTGCCAATCCCGAGCTTGATCCGAGCGTATCGAGCAATAGCGGCCCGGGTTGACGCAATGTCAAGTTCTCAACGCCACCGTTGTCGCCGTCAATTCCGCCCAGTGCCAAGGCCAACGCGTGCTGGATTGGGCCACTGATGCCACCCGGTCCGTTGCCTTGCGTGTGGTTCTGTAGCACCCGGGGATCGTTAATCGCGTTCGCGATTGCTGAAATGATATCGGGCATGTGATCGGTCGCCGCGATGGTCACGATGCCTGGTCCGGCATTGGTTGCAAACGTAAACGTGACTTGATTGGTCGCGGCGTTAGGAACGTCTGGGATTTGCGTCACCACGAACGTGGATCCGATCAAATCGGCACCGCGAACTCCGCCACCATCGTTAATTGCTCCGTTGTTGATGCTCATCACGAAACCGCGAGCGGCGTAGTTCTCGATCGAGATCGTGTAAGCGCCTGTTCCACCGGTGCCAAGTTTTCGTCCTGACAAATCGGCTGGATCGAACGTTTCGTTCCCCTTGCTGCTAACCGCAATGAAGTACGTTCCGGTCGACAAGGCAGTGAAGTCAACAAACGGATCGCGGTTGTTGACGTCGTCGGTGGTTGGATTCGCGACGGTGGAACCTGGATTCAAATGATTCGGGGCCGTGGCTGCATCCACCACGGTCAAACCATTCGCAAGCGTCTGAGCAACCCCGCCCGCGTTGAAGACTTGCAATACCGTATCGAGCGTATTGTTGGTATCGATATCGACGATCAAACGATCCCCGACTTCCAATTCGACTCGGTAAAAGTCGACATCGCCGGCAGCGCCAATCGGGCCACTGTTGTCGCCGATCGCTGCGGTATCGACATAAGCGCCGACATGGCTGCGACCGATTTTGGTATCGATGGCTGTATCAATCGTATCGTCGGCTTCGCGATCCGCCGATTCGGGGAACAAGCCTTCGGTACCATCGGCACCATAGATGGTGTTATTGACGATCCGCGAAAACGGCTGCAGCGGTTCAGCGACCGGTGCCAACGTCGTCGTGATATTCGCAACACGTGGCGTTTCCGCTACCCGTGTCGTGATATAGATGTTGCTTACACCGGTCAAGTAGACCGCCGCCGTGGTAAAGTCCATCGGCAGACGTGCGTTGGCGTTTGCAAACTCGTCGTCAGTCAACAGCGAAGGACCGATATAAGGCGTCACGAGTTCTGCAGCGTCGTTGGTCACGAGAATGCTGCCTTGAATCGCCTGCATTACCGCAGTGGCCATTTCGATCGAAGTGTATTCGTTGCCACCAATCCGGCCGTTGTAGGTCAGGTTCGAAGCACCACTACGACGATAGAAAATCGGAACGTGTCCATCAGCGACGCCATCACCGCCCTGAACGCCCGATCCACTGGCAGTCACCGGAGTACCGCCGATGTCCTCGAATTCGAACACAACGCGTGTTCCACCCGAATCGATCGCCATCGTCACGCCGTCAGCGACGTCATCACCGTCGCCGATTTCGATCATCCAAGGGCGTGTTTCCCCTTCGACTTTGATTCCGGCGTAACCGGCTTGATCGATCGTGTTGTTGCGAACCACAACGCCCGGCATCAAACCACCAATCACCTCGTCATTGAGCGTGGGCAGATTTCGAGCCACACCGGGTTGAGGATTGCCGACCGGCGGTTGTTGCAAGAACGGATGCGGTTGAGTAATTGTCCCAGGATTGAACGGATCAAAGTTTCCGAATCGTGGATCTTGGCGAATATCTTCGGGATCGGTGTCACGCAATCCAGGCTCGCTCCAAATCCCGATCGCATGCGCGTCGCTGATCGTATTGTTCTGAATCACCAATTGAGATTGACGACGCGCGAAATTGAAATCGCCAATGCCTTGGTTGAAAATCACTGGCAATTGCAAATTGCCATTCGTATCCAAGTCCAAACGTGTTCCCGGAGGTGGTGCTAAGTCGACTCGTGCTACGCCGACAAACGAACCGCCTCGTGCTCCGACAAGCGCCAAACGTCCATCGGTCATCCCGTTGGTGTCTTGTCCCGCAGCGGAGGATGCTTCGACCTTGATTCGTGTCTGAGTCCGGATCGCCGAGCGAATCGATTGAGCAACGTCCTTGGCGGCGTCGGTAGCTGCGAACAGGACGGGCGTATTACCAAAACGAACGGTTCCCGGTGTCGTGGTAAATTCAAACGTCTGGCTGACACTGCCATCGCTGATGATGAACGTATCGCCATCGACGATTTGATCTCCTGCGGGAGCGACAATCGTGATCGTCTCACTGTGGCGATCATTCGTATCAAAGTCGAGATTCAGCTGGGTGCCGAAGGCGGTTGGCGTTGCGTACTGAGTTCCGGGACGCATCTCCAATTGATACTCGCCCGATTCACCTGATCCAAATCCTGTGAAACGATCTTCGCCACTACGAGCACTGAAAACCGTTTCACCACGCTCGGCGAATCCGACAATAAAGTCATCGAGGTACAGCCCATTTCCCGTACCGATAATCGGTCCGCCCCCGCCGCCAGACGGGGTGTAGGTGAACTCGAAACGGATGCCGGTGTGACCCGCGAAACGTTCTAGCGAAAGACGATTTTGATGCCAGACCGCATCAAAGTTTGGTGTTGCATTCGTCGTCACGCCGACGGCATCATCATCGCTAAAGATTCTTAGCGAAACGGAATCGCCGAAGGACGGATCAAAGTTGTAGTTGTAATAGAACGTCGGTGCATCGGCAGCAACATAGCCAGCCAAGCTGAACGGCTCACTCGTGATCGTTCCCGGTGTCGAGTTGGTCAGTCGATCGTAGTGCAACGCCGTATTTCCACCCGTATTGGCCGGCAATACGTGATCTTCGATCGAAACGTGTAGCGTATAGGTTTGCGCGTTATTGCTTAACGCGTTGTTGGTGATCGTCGTGCCACCGGTATTAGTGAACGCAAAGGTGCTGGTGGTCGGCAACACACCGATGAAATACGTTCCGGCATTCAGCGTGATGTCGATAAACGGGTCGAGACTCGGACCACCATTGTCATCCGGTGCACTGCCCAATCGCCCATCGTTAGCGCTCGATGTGGTGATCCGCCCCGTCCCAGGAACAAACTGCAACTGGCCTGGGTTGGCCGGATCAAGCTGCAACAGAACAAAGTCGGCATCAACGCTGGTAGGATCAAATTGGAACGTCGGAGTCAACGGATCGGTGTCATTGATTCCTTGGAACGGATTGTATCCGTTGTCCAAATCGATGATCACGCGTTTACCGTCATCATTCAAGCTGAATTGGTAGAAGTCGGCCAAATCGGCGCGTAAGTTTCCTGCAATCGAAACGTGAGGAATAAACACCGAAGTGTTTTCTGACACACCACCAAAGAACTGGCTGCCGATAAACCGACCACCAATTTCAGAATCATCGATGAGTGAGAAATTGAGGTTATCGAGGTTAGCACTGTTCGCTCCTCCTACGTTGTTCGGCGCGTCGCCACCCGCAACGGTGAATTCAGGGATCCGTGGTGCTCCGGTTGCCGACACTCCATTGGAACCATCGAAGTGTGTTGGTTTGCCGTGCCCTGGACTGGTTTCCGACGCTTCGACAAATCCGCCAGCGGCGATCGTTGCATCGGAGAATAACTTGATCAAATCCGCCTGACGCGCGGTGCTCGGTGTCGAAG
>CAXBHV010000786.1:0-4222 GCA_963974855.1 uncultured Rhodopirellula sp.
TCTCGTGCCAGAGCGTTGTAACGACGTTGACATCCAACAACGCGACCAAGTAATTGAGATCCGAACCACGGGGAGCGATCCGTTTATCGTTGGTGAATTGAGCGACATCGGTGCAGAAGATGCCGTGCTTCAGTTCGATTACTTCTGCGTTTCGGGTATTAAGCAAGTCGAGTTGTTTTTGGGGCGGCCCCATTACGGTGACACACCGCTGAGTTTGCCCGCGATTCCCGTGGCTGAATCTTGGCAAACCTACATCACGTCTGTGCAATTTGATTCGCTGCGACACAGTGATCCGGAACACCGAACATTGCGGATTGATCTGGGCCGAAAGCCGGGCGTTCGAATCCAGCTTCGCAACGTGCACACACGAGCAAAGACGCCGCAAGAGAAAGACCGCGATTCGAAACAGCAGCAATTGCGACAGCAGAAGGTCGCCAAGGCCGAGCGGATTCGCAACTACTTTTCGCAATCGTTTCCCGCCCGAATCGATTCGGTGGTCGTCGACCAGGACAACGTCACGATATCATCGTCGTCCTTGCCCGACACACTCTCGGCGTCGGATTTGCAGCTCGTCGAATGCCCGCCGTGGCAGTCGATCGGCCAATCGGTAGAGCCTGCCAAAGTTGCCGTGCCCATCAAAGTCGACGCGACGGTGCAGCTTCACGGCCGTCAAGCAACCGTGGTCGTGCCGCGGTTCGACGGGCAACGCGATCGATTGCAGAGCGGTTGGCGGCTGGTGCGATCGGACTCGGATCAACCGGTAAACCTCACGCCGCGGTCGTTTGCTACCGAGATCAAAGTGGTCGGCGACAACCATTCGCTGCATCGCCCGGTGCCTGCGAATCAGAAAGGGTTAGGCGGCATTGGTTTGCACGGCCCCATCGATGAACTCCGAGAACTTGGGGTCACTGCGATCACCGTCAATATCGCGATCAATGCTTTCGTGAAAGATTCGCCTGGTCAAAGTCGAATCAAAATCCCGACCTCAGGCGAACCCGTTTATTTTGACACGCTGACGCTGAGCCATTACGACCGTGTGATGAACTGGGCTCGGGAAAACAACGTGGTCGTTTCCGCCATTATCCTGATTCCGACACCGCGTGCTGGCAAAGACGCTTCACCGCTGGCCCATCCCGAACATGACGGCGGCATCTATACGATGCCCGATTTGACCACGCCTCGTGGAACCGACATCTACTCGTTTGTGGTAAGCGAAATGGCGCGGCGGTACAGCAATACCGAAGCCGCTCCGGGAGGCATTACCAACTGGATCGCGCACAATGAAATCGACTTTCACACGGTGTGGACCAACATGGGATTGCAGCCTCGCGAGATCGTGACCGAGTCCTACTATCGGTCGATGCGGATCATTCACAACGCGGCTCGTCAACACAACCCACACGCTCGTGTGTTCGCTTCATTGACACATCACTTTAATGTCCCCGAGGATGACCAATGGCGGCAACTCTCTGGCCGTGAAGTGATTGAGTCGCTGCAGCGTTATTCCGCGATGGAAGGCGACTTTGCTTGGGGTGTGGCCTATCATCCCTATCCTCAAAGCTTGTTCGCATCACTGCCCTGGAACGACACTCGCATCAGCGACGACTTTGAAACGCCCCTGATTACGATTCAGAATTTGCAGGTGTTCGGTCGTTTTATGCAGCAAGAATCAATGCGTGATTCCGCTGGCAAGATACGTCCGGTGCTGTTCAGTGAGCAAGGATTTCATACCGACTCGTACGACGCCGATGCTCAGGACCGCCAAGCTGCATCGCTGCTATATGCGATGAAAAAGGTTCGAGCGATGCCGATGGTCGAGTCGTTTCATTACCACCGCTGGATCGATCATCCCCACGAAGGCGGATTGATGTTGGGTCTGAGGACGTTGCCCAGCAAAGCGGAGCCGTATGGCAAACGCAAACGCGCGTGGCAGGTTTACCAAGCGATTGGCACCGAGCGAGAAGCACAAGTCAGCAAGGGTCTACCCACGCCGTAACGGCACGGCTTACGACTTGCCCAACACATAACATGTTGAACCGATATCGACCTGCAATGCCTCGGCACTTGCGGCATCGATTGCCATCTCGTCACCGGACGTGTCGATCACAACCGTCGTATACACACTGGTAAAACCATGGTGCGTACTACAGACGATGTGTTTTTCTGAGCCGCCTGTTTCTGAGTCACTCGGTTCGTCGGCGAGAATCGATTTCACAGTCAACTCCCGAGTTCGTTTCACCGCGTTGATTTGCTGGGTTTCACAACTAATCATCGGCCCGCCATCAAAGATGTCGACGAACGCGGTTTCACGAAAACCTTCCTTCTTCAGCATCGCCAGCGCAGGGACGGTTTCATCATGCACTTGCCCGATTCCGTCGCGTATCTCGCTGGGTAACAGGTCGAGATAGATCGGCGAATCGGGCATCAATTCTTCGATGAACTGCTTTGAAACCGTCGACAACGCATCGGCAACGGCAAATTCAATTGGGATGAACTTTCCCGCGATCGCTTCAAAGAAGGGGACCGTGCCGTCCTTGTCCGCGCGTCCTCGCATCTCGGCGATCACTCGATCGGCGAAGCGATGAGGCCGCATCGCGATCAACGCGAAACGCGCCATCGACAACCAACGACCAAAGCCATGGCCGCGGTATTTGCCTCGCAGAAACAAACTGCCGATTTCGGTCGGACCATCATGGATCCGCGTCAGCAGCAGCGATTGACGTCGTTGGCGAACACCAAGCTGTTCGCTGACGTGCTCGGTTTCCACCAATTGATACGCATAAAATGGTTGATAGCCTCCCGTTTTTGCATAGACCGTCGACGTCCCCGCGAGCTCTCCAGTTTCCTGGTTCACCAAAACCAGAACGTACGGTTCCCCGCGTGGTGACGGACCGCTTCGCGAAAAGGCGAACTCGGAATGTTCAATGCGATCAAGCAACTGATCGCGTTTCAGTTGCAAACTGGTTAACCCGCGTGTTGCTGATTTGACTAGCTCATGCAGTGCATCAAGATCGTCGATGCGAACGGCGCGTAGAACCCACATCGCTTCCGACCTCGTAAAAAAACTCGTGGCACATCCGCGTGCGTCGCGGTTCAACTCTATTTTACTTGGTCTGGCTCGCGAAACAACGCTAGCGATTTATCGAGCAACGTGATCGCAGCGTCGATGTGCTCGGTCGTCGTGATTGCCGGCGCGGGCAAAAAGCGAATACGTGTCGGATCCGATCCGCAGACAAAGCCAAGCAAACCAAGGTCGTACATGATTCCCATCAACCGTTTCGCTTGATCAAAGCTGCCGTCACCCGGTGTGAATGCAATCATCATACCCTCGCCAAACGGACCCGAGATCAATCCAGGATACTTTTTGACCAGCGTGTTCAGGGCGTTCTCGAAGTATTCGTGTCGCTTGACGTTCTGACCATCCGCTCCGAAACAATTGCTTGCCTCGAGTGCATCCAGGGTGACAAGTCCCGTCGCGATCGACGAGGAAGCTCCGGTGAACGTTTGGCTGAGGATCGGACCAGTCGGTTTGAACGCTTCGCCGTACAGTGTCGCGCACACCTGCGTGATCTTACCAATCGTGACGATGTCAGCAAATCGGTCGAGCCCGTAGTGCTGGAACGCAAACGGTTTGGACGTTCGCGAGAACGATTGAACTTCGTCAAAGATGATCGGTATGCCGGCTTCACGAAGCGGGACGCACAACGCCTCGAAGAAATCGTGGCTGCCCGGATAGTAGCCTCCTTCGCCCGCGATCGGTTCCGCCCAAAACGCGGCGTAGCGACCGGGGTGTCGACTGAGCAATCGTTTCAGTTCCGCCACCGCTCGCTTGGTGCTGCCTGCGGGGTCGGCTTGGTCACGAAACGGCAGGTAGTCCACAGACAGTGCCAACGGCAAGCCGGCTCGATAGTTAGGGCGATCGGTCAATGCGGCAAGCGCGATCGAGCGACCAGCAAACGCGTTTTCAAAGGCAATGATTCGGTTCGCAGGCGCCTTGTGGTGCAGTGCAATCTTCAGCGCGTTTTCGTTCGCCATCGCCCCGCTGGTCGACAACAAACAATGATCGAATTTCGCTCCTCCGGCGGTCGCCAATTTCAGCAACCGTTCGCACATCTTCAGACTCGGTGGATGTTGCTGCAGATTCCCCTGCATCACCGTGTCTTCGAGCGCCGCATCAATCGCTGCTTCGACCATTCGCGGATCACTGTGACCGCAACCATGC
>CAXBHV010000787.1:0-4219 GCA_963974855.1 uncultured Rhodopirellula sp.
CCGAGTTTGCGGCGGAGCGAGCGTGCCAGCGGGACCATCAAATAGAAGACTGTGTCAAAATAGACCGGTATCCCGATCACAAACGAGCTGGCGGCAATCGCTTCGGCCGCTCGTCGCTCGCCGGTCATGCTCAGGATCGAATCAACGATCCGCGACGCGGCGCCCGATTCGAGCAAACATTGGCCAATGATGCTGGCCAACGCGATCAAAATCCCGATCTTTCCTGCTGTTTCCCCAAACGCGGTCGCCAACCGAGATTGCGGTGATTGAGCTGTGAATGAGGCCGCTGCTTTTGCGGTTATCTTGCCGCTGGCGAGTTGCGACTGGGCATAGTGATCGAGATTTGCGTGACTCGACAAACTCGCAACTAGCAATCCTGCTAACAAGAGTGTGAGAAAAGCGTGAAGGCGGAACACCAGGATCGAAACCAATACCACCACGACTGAAATTGCGACCACCCACCAAACATCGATTCCGGTGGTCCAATTGAATAATTGCGCACTTTGAGCGGTAAGCGATTGGGAGGCGGAAGGCGATGGGGCAGCGACACTTGCGATCGCGGTGCTGGAATGCGTTAAGATTTGAGCGAACATGTGTGGCATTGTGTCCAATATTGACTTCCTGGGATGATGCTGTCCTTGGCGACAGTGCCGTATCGCCTTAAATTGACATGCGTGCTGGAATTTCAGTACAAATTGCCGCAGAACACCTGACATGCAACCGCGTGCCCATCCTACCATCGCGTGGTAGGTTATTGCGAAACGGCTAAGATATTTGTCAAGCAGAGACGGAATGCTGCGACAATCCGTCATTTCGCACTTGTTGCGGCTTTACCACTTTCACATGCAAAGCAAGACGACCGACGTGGCTAACTTGACTACCAACCCATCATTCTTTCTTCGGCACGAGTTCGCGATTCGCCGATTCCATTCCTTGATTGGGATCGTGCCTCTCGGGCTTTACATGGTCATCCACCTGACGACCAACGCCAGCCTGATGAACGGCCCTGAAACGTTTCAGCGCGCGGTCTATATGATCCACAGTGCTGGAAGGGCATTGCCGTTAGTTGAATGGGGTGGAATCTTTATTCCGCTATTATTCCACGGCATCCTGGGAGTCTGGATCGCGAAAAACGCAAAACTGAATACCAACCATTATCGTTTCGCGAGCAATCGGCGTTATGCGTGGCAGCGATATACCGGGATCGTTGCCCTTGTCTATCTGTTCTTTCATATTTTGCATTTGCATGGATGGTTCCACTTTGGGCCGTATTTGGAAGTCATCCGCCCGCTGCAATTTGCTGCGTTCAAACCTTACAACGCCGCCAGCACGCTAGTTGAATCGATGAACCAGTGGGGCGGATTCGTGTGGCCCGCGTTTTATCTTGTGGGCATGATGTGCTGCGTCTATCACTTGGCAAACGGACTGTGGACAGCGGGCATCACCTGGGGATTGTGGATCACACCCGCAGCTCAAAAACGAGCATCAAAAGTTTCGCTGGTGTTTGGTGTCGTTCTTTCGGTTATTGCATTAAGTGCCTGGTGGGCTGCTGTGGCACCGGGCCCCGAAGAAGCCCTTCGCTACCGTGACATCGAAAACCGAATGTTTGAAGCGAACGTCGAGTCCGGCGTGATCGCGGACTTGCCCGAGAAACGCTACGAAGAACCGGCCATCGAAGCCGCTGAATAACGAGTCCCCTTGGATAACCAAACTTGAAGATTGAATCCAAGTTTGCCTCACAAGACCTATAAGCTACTTCCACAAAATTGTTTGATTTGAATTATGTCTGAGCATCGTGTTGTCGTAATTGGTGGTGGACTCGCCGGACTCGCAGCCACCATGAAGCTGACGGAGTTGGGTATGAAGGTTGACTTGCTCAGCCTGACTCCGGTGAAACGCTCGCACAGTGTGTGTGCCCAAGGCGGCATCAACAGCTGCAACGACGCGACGCGGCAACTCGGTGATGACGAGTGGAAACACTTGGACGACACTGTGTACGGAGGTGACTTTTTGAATCATCAACCGCCTGTCAAAGAGATGGCTTTCTGGGCTCCCAAAGTCATCGACTTGATGGATCGTCTCGGCGTTCCCTTTAATCGAACCGGCGAAGGCTTTATCGATCGACGGCGTTTCGGTGGCACGCTCTACAAACGAACCGCGTTCGCAGGTGCAACGACTGGCCAGCAATTGTTGTACGCATTGGACGAACAAGTGCGTCGTGCGGAGAACGAAGGTCTGGTCAAAAAGTACGAATTCTGGGATTTCCTCGCCCCGATCAAAGATGACGACGGACGCTGCCGCGGTGCGGTGGCTCAAGACATGGTTTCGATGGAAATCAAGGCGTTCCCAGCCGATGCGGTGGTCGTTGCGACCGGTGGCTGTGGGCTCGTCTATGGACGCAGCACGATGAGTGTCTTCTGCACCGGCAGTGCTGCGAGTCGCTGCTTCCAAGCGGGGGCAAACTACGCCAATGGCGAGTTCATCCAAGTTCATCCGACCGCGATTCCTGGTAGTGACAAGCTGCGTTTGATGAGCGAGTCGGCGCGTGGCGAAGGCGGACGCGTGTGGGTTCCTCGAAAGCCACAAGACCCGCGTGAACCTAAGCAAATTCCTGAAAACGAGCGTTACTACTTCTTGGAAGAACGCTATCCCGAGTACGGCAATCTCGTTCCGCGTGACATCGCCACTCGCGAAATCTTTGACATCTGTGTCAACGACGGATTGAGCGTCGACCCCGAGAAAATGTGCGTCTATCTCGACCTGACCCACATCGAACGCTCGGAATTGGATCGTAAACTCGGCGGCATTTTGGAAATTTACGAAAAATTCCAAGGCGTCGACCCACGTGACGAACCGATGCGAATCTTCCCTGCGGTCCATTACAGCATGGGTGGATTGTGGGCCGATTACGTGAAGAGCGACAATGGTGGACTCGAACCGGGTGCCCCGCAGAACCACATGACTAACATCCCCGGTTTGTAGGCGAGTGCGATTACCACTACCACGGTGCAAATCGGCTCGGTGCAAACTCGCTGCTGTCGTGCATCTTCACCGGCTTGTTCACCGGCCCTTCGATATTGAACTACGCCAACAGCCAATCCAGTGGCAGTGACGACGTGCCTGCAGCGGTCATCAACGCAGCGGTCGAGGCACAAACCAAGCGACATCAAGATCTGTTGACCGGCAATGCTGGCAGCGACGAGAACCCGTACCTGATTCACCAAGAATTGGGCGATCTGATGACACGTGTAGCGACGGTGGTTCGCCGCAACGACCAACTCGCTGACGCGATCGAAAAGATCCAAGATTTGCATGAACGTGCGATGCGAGTGAATCTTTCGGACACGGGCAGCTGGACCAACCAAAACGTGATCTTTGCCAAAGCACTTCAAGACATGTTCCCGTTGGCGAAAGCGATCCTGAAAGGTGCGTTGCAACGCGACGAGTGCCGAGGGGCCCACTACAAACCGGACTTCCAAAAACCGTCGCTGACATCCGAAGATCCCGTCGAGCGACGTCAACAAGCCGAGGCTTGGTGTGATGCGTTTGAAGCGAACAACCAAAAATATCTGAAGTCCACGGTGGCGTCATGGAACGCTGACACAAAGATGCCCGACATCGCCTACGAAGATGTCGACACCTCGCTGATTCCACCACGACCACGCTTGTACGGTCTGGTCGGTGCCGAAGAGATTGAAAAGGTTTGGAACGAGCGGGCGAAGGCTGCACTTGCTCAATAGCTCGCTCCATCCAATGGGAACGCGAGTCAAGTTTGGCGTCACCACGAACCATCGCGACTTGCTCCCGAAGCTAGAATATTATTGTCTCACTGAAATTCAAATTCACCATTTTTGCCATTGTTAGGATCGACGGATGAATGCCCTCGAACCCAATTCGAAGAAACGTCCCGAGTTCATCAACGTTCGTGTTCGTCGACAAGACGCTCCTGGGAAAGAACCGTACTGGGAACTTCACAAGATCAAGTACGAACCCGAATTGAACGTGATCAGTGTTCTGCAGCGGATCGCGGCCCAAGCAAAAACGTCGGACGGCAAAAAAGTCAATCCCGTTGCATGGGATTGCGGATGTCTCGAAGAGGTTTGCGGCGCGTGCACGATGGTCATCAACGGCCGTGTTCGACAAAGCTGTAGTGCGTTGGTCGATCGACTGCTCGTAGAAAACAGCGACGAACTAGTGCTCGAACCGATGAGCAAGTTCC
>CAXBHV010000788.1:0-4218 GCA_963974855.1 uncultured Rhodopirellula sp.
CGTGATCGCAACCTTGTGTGCTCATGGGACTGTCATGATCGGTATTTGGATCGCGATGGCTTGGTGCGGGTTCAAATTTGATTTTATGATGGTGCTGATCAGTGTTCTGCCGGCGAGCCTGATGCTGGGATCCACCGTTGCGATCGCCAGCGTGTCGACAGTAATCTTCGTCAGTCCTCAGATAAAAACATGGCTCGGCGAAGGAATTTCGCTCATCGCAGCCAAATTCAGTCGCCCTGTAACACAGCTCTCGTAAGCAAGCCTAATTGCCCCCGATCTGCAGACCTGCCACCTTGCCTGAATTCTTGGTAGGCTACGTAGCATGAATTTCTTGAGCCACGCATTGCCCTACTTTGACCAGCCAATGAAGGCTGCTGGAACTGCGGTACCAGATTGGTTGAGCGTGGTGGATCGTAAAATTCGGGCACGTCGACGGCACGCCTTGCTGTGGACCGAAGACGAAGCCCCCGACGTCCGAGATGTGGCCAGCGGGATCATTCAACATGTCGATGACGACCAGTGGTTTCATGCCACCCAAGCCTTTGTCGAAACGAACTTGACTCTGGCGGTTCAGCTTCGCGATCTCTTGCCCGGCGACGCGGGATTTCGACCGACGTTTGTTGGCCACATTTTGATCGAAATCTTGCTCGATGCTTTCTGGATTCGCGACGATCCCTCGACCGTGGACCGCTACTACGGCTTGCTAAGTGATCTTTCGTCCGAGAAAATCCAGGCCTGTGTGAACAAGATCACAGGCAAACCGACAGAGAACCTTGCAAAAGCGATCGATCGTTTTATCGAATTGCGGTTCTTGTACGACTACCTCGACAATGACAAACTCTTGTATCGGCTCAATCAAGTGATGAGCCGTGTTGGACTTGCGGCTTTACCCCCACAAGTTGGCCAATGGCTCTCGCAAGCGTCCACGTTGGTCGAGTCGCGACGAACGCGATTATTGACACCACCGTCGGGCGAGTCTCCTTTTCCCTCGCTTCAACACTCGAACTAGATAGGCAAACAATGAAATACGGCATGAACCTCCTTCTGTGGTCCGGCGAAGTTACCGACGAACTAATGCCAGTTTGCGAACAACTCAAATCCGCTGGCTACGATGGTGTCGAGTTGCCAATGTTCAACATCGACCTCGACTACGCGGCGATCGGCAAAAAGCTTGACGGCATGGGCCTAGCTCGCACCGCCGTCACGATTCGTGGTGAAGAAGACAACCCGATCTCGCCCGACGCCGCCGTCCGTGCGAAAGGAATCGAGTTGACGAAAAAGACGTTGGATTGTTGTGCAGCCGCAGGCGTGGAAACATTGGTCGGCCCTTACCATTCGGCGATCGGCGTGTTCAGCGGCGCGGGCCCCACCAAGGACGAATGGAAATGGGGCGTCGAAAGCATGCGTGCGGTCGCCGAGCATGCTGGCAACGTCGGAGTCAAACTCGGCGTCGAAGCGCTGAACCGTTTCGAATGTTATCTCCTTAACTGTCATGCTGACTCGGCGCGTTTTGTTCGCGAAGTCGACCATCCCGCTTGCGGCATGATGTACGATACCTTCCACAGCAACATCGAAGAAAAGGGAATCAAGGACGCGGTCAAGGTCGGTGGCGATAAACTGTTTCATATCCACATCAGCGAAAATGATCGTGGCACTCCGGGCGAAGGACATGTGCGTTGGGAAGAGAACTTTGACGCGATTGCGGAAATGGGCTACGACGGCTGGATGGTCATCGAAGCATTTGGCTTAGCCCTTCCCGAAATCGCAGCCGCTACCAAGATTTGGCGCCGCATGTTCAAGGATGAAATCACGTTGGCCACGGAAGGCTTAAAATTCATGAAGAACGAAGTCGAAAAACGAAAGTAGTCCTATGGCAAACCCAACCGCTGATCTCGTTCTGTTTCTGTCCGGTGATTTGATGTTCGCATCACGTGTGCGTGGTGCGGCGGATAACGCTGAACTGCAATTCAAGTTCAGTGGTAATTTGCCCGAAGGTGAACTCGATTCGGTCGCCTACGTGATCATCGATTTGTCAACGCGAAGCAAATTGATCCCCGATGTAGTGGGGGAAATCGCGGCTCGCTGCCCGACGGCAAAAGTGATTGCCTACGGACCTCATGTCCAAGTCAATCAACTCAAAGCGGCACGCGAAGCCGGCGTCCCCACCGTGATGACACGAGGCCAGTTCGACGCGTCGCTGTCAAGTTTGTTTGTGGGATAGGCTTCGCGAGTAGCGAAAGTCGCGAAGACTTTCGTCCACCATGCCCCCGAAACTCACACGCGAGTTTCGCTTGCGGAAAAACCTTTCTGCAAGCGAAAGTCTTGACGACTTCCGCTACGATCAAACCCTTATTTTCAATCCACACAAAACGTTAACTTGACCGTTGGTAGATTGCGGTCAGTAGCGACTCGGTGTCTTTGAACTTCTTCTTGCCCGAAATTGCTTCGTCGATCAAACGTCGTGCATCCGCTTCGGAATGCCCCAGCGTGATCAAGGCATCGAAAGTCTCGCCGATCACTTCGCTGCCAGCCTCAGGCGTTTCGCCAATCGAGCCCGGATCAACCATCAAGGCAAAGCGAGGCATTTTGCGGCGAAGTTTAGCAATGATTCGCTCGCTCGTTGCGGGTCCCACGCCCGGAAGTGCCGACAACGACTTAGCGTCTTGCTGTTCGATCAGCACCGCCAATTCCTTGACCGGACGCACCATCGCACGCAACGCCTTCTTCACACCGACACCGTCGACGCTGCAAAACAGATCAAAAAATTGGCGTTCGGGTTCCGACAAAAATCCGATCAATCGCGGGGTCAAGCGTCCGCCTTGGGCCGCGTTGCCCTCGATGTATTGCAGCGTATGCAGCCGCGCATCGTCACCGATTTTGCCTTGCAATTGGCGACGTGTAAAATCGGCAACAAACACCTCGTACTCAAACGGGGCCGATTCAATCACCACCGAGGCCTCGCCAACGCGAACCAATTTTCCTGTAATCGTGACGATCAACAGATTGCATCCTACAAATACGTGTTATTAAAAAGTGGGAAAGGCAAATGGGGGATAGGCTTCCAGCCTGTCATCCGCGAGTGAAGCTTCCAGCCAACCATCAGCCTTCTTCAACGAAAATACTTCCCGCTTGTTTCTTACTTCATCAACTTGTCTAGCGGTGTGTTGATGCCCAAGTGATGGCCACACAACGCAATTGCCAATGCATCGGCGACGTCGGCCGGCTCAGGCAGATTCGCCAATCGCAGTTGCAACTTCACCGCCAATTGCATTTGGCCTTTGGGGGCTCGGCCGTTTCCGGTCAACACTTTCTTCACTCGCGTGGGCTCGAAGTGGCCCACCGGAATTTCGGCTTCTCCGGCGGCTAAGCAAATCACTCCACGAGCGTGGCCCATCAAAATCGCCGTCCGTGGTCGCTCGTAATGCGAGAACAATTGCTCAAGCGCCATCATCTCGGGGCTCAAAGCCTCGATCACTTCCTTGACGCCGGTGTAGATCTCTCGCAAACGCATCTCCAGCGGATCCTTGGCACGACTGCGAATGATTCCGGCTTCGCACAACTTGATTGTCGCGCCATGAACCTCGATCACCCCGTACCCGGTTGTATTTAAACCGGGGTCAATCCCCAGAATCCGCCGTCCCGATACGCCGCCTTTGATCACGAGCTACGTTCCCAGCTCGTGCCTTCCTTCTTATCCAGCAGCGCGACACCGAGCTCGCTCAGTCGATCGCGGATCGCATCTCCGGTGGCGTAGTCTTTCCGCTCGCGTGCTTCCTTGCGTAAATTGATCAACAAGTGAACCACGCTATCCAACAGTGCCGCGTCGCCTTCATCGCCATTCGATTTCGGGGGTGCTTTGACAAAGATGCCAAGCACTGCGGTCAATTCACGAATGATCGTCGTTGCGGCAACCAGCGACGCGACCGCCGGCGAATCCTTATCGCTATTCGCGTCGAGTTTGTTTTCGTCCATGAAACGATTCATCAAACGCAGCGTATCAAACAGAACGCTGATTGCGGCACCGGTGTTGAAATCGTCATCCATTGCGGCCAAGAACTTTTGCCGCACCCCGTGCATCTCGACAAGCAACGCGTCTTTGCCTGGATCAAATTCGCCCTCGGCTCGCGACGTTGCGGGCTGCAAATCGTAAACGGACTTGCCGCTGATCTCGGCGAAACGATCAAAGAATCGGTAGAACGCTTCGAGCGACGTGCCCGC
>CAXBHV010000789.1:0-4213 GCA_963974855.1 uncultured Rhodopirellula sp.
TTGGCTTGTGTCGCCAATTCGCTGTAGTCGTTGATCCGGCCATCGGTGGTGGGATACTGAACCAACACGCCGCACAGACCGCCATCGCCGTGATCAAAATCGATCTCGCTGACCGGCCCAATCTTCAAATCGACGCCTAAACCGGCAGCACGCGTTTTCAGCAGCGCGATCGTTTGCGGATGGCAATCATCGGAGGCCCAGAAGCCTGTTTTCTTGTGGTTGGCGATCGCGATGCACATGCCCATCGCTTCGGCAGCTGCGGTCGCTTCGTCTAAAAGACTTGCCCCGGCTAATGGTAAACCAGTCAGATCGGCGATCACGGTTTGGAAGTTCAGCAGCGCTTCGAGCCGCCCTTGCGAGATTTCGGCTTGGTAGGGCGTGTACTGGGTGTACCAGCCTGGATTCTCCAGAACGTTCCGCAAAATCACTGGTGGTGTAACAGTGCCGGTGTACCCCATCCCGATGCACGAGCGGTAGATTTTGTTCTTGCTGGCGATCGCCTTCAGCCCTTGCAGACATTCACGTTCGCCGCGTGGATCGGGAATATCCAGGGGCGCATCCAGACGAATGTCGGCCGGCACGGTGGCGTCGGAAAGGGCGTCCAACGAATCGAAACCGAGCAGATTCAACATCTCAGCGAGTTCGGTTTCCGAAGATCCAATGTGACGCCGCGCAAAGCCGTCGACAAAATCGATGGCGTTTGTAGCGGAGGACGAGCAAGGCGATGGCTGATTTGTGCTTGTGGACATGTTCCGAAGGGGCCCGAAAGAGGGTTGATCTAGTTTGCCTCTGAATGTTGCTGGATTGCCCAACAGAGCTTTGGCAATTCGTAAAGCGCCAGCAACACAAGGATCAACATAATTTCGGCGAGCGATTCATGGTATCCCACTGCGATTTGTGGGCGGAATCCAAGCCCGAAACAACGCCGCTTCGACGAAGTTGACATAGGGAGGAGGCCAAAAACTTCCCCATAGCGAACCTCGCCAAGAGTCTCGGTCCCTACTGGCGGATAGACGCTGATCGCTCGGGATCGGAACGATGGAACGCGGAGCACGAACCGGAATTAACGGTCATCGATAGAGGCGTTGGCAGAGCGTAGGGCCGGTTCCCACCGGCCGCCGCCATCAAGCCGTCAAGGACGGCCGGTGGGAACCGGCCCTACTTGAAACTGCACACTTATTTTCCGCTCGTTCCGGAGCGATACACGACTTTTATTGATCCCACGTTCCCAAACACCGAAAGTCTTGGCGACTTTCGCTACGTCCAATGAAGATGACAGGCTAGAAGCCTATCCCACATAGACGACAGGCTGGAAACCTGTGCTACGGGTAACGACGAAAAGTTCGAGGCGCCTTGCGGCGCTCTCGAACTTTCGTTTTACGAGGGCTGTCGTTCCCGACGCGTAATGCGGGCAGCCCTCGTATGCCTCCGCCCGAAGGAAAATTGGTGGCCGTCTCGTGTCTAACGAGACGGTAAAGGTCGACGTGCGACGGGTATCGGTGTGTAGCTGACGTCGACGTCGTCCGAAATGCGGGCCGAGATGCCGGGCGTTTCGTAATTCATCGGTGCAACGGCACTGCCGATCGGAATGTCCAAGGGTTGTAGCGATCCCGAATCAGGCAAGCTGTCGATCGTTGGCATCGGCGGTACCGATTCGCGATTCCGTGGCGAGATCGGATTGGTCGAGTTAGTCGGGTTGCTCGGGGCAAATTGCTCAGACGACATGCCTGGATCAAACATCTGCTGTGGTGTTCCCATCTCGCTCAGCGGAACATCGTCCACTTCGATCGTATCGCGGTAAGGCGATAGATTCATGCTCAGCGGATCGTTCGGATCACCAAAGATCATCTCACCGGCGTGGTCTGCGGATCCGCCCATCATGTTGACAGCGGAATCGGCATCACGCACAGGTCCGGTTCGAACAACTCCTGGTCGTGTCACGCCGTACTTGACTTGTTTCCCAGCACTTCGCTCACGTGCTCGTTCTAGGGCATCCCAGTACGCCTTCTTGTTCCAAGGGCCTTCCGCCAGCGTGATGTTGCTGTTAGCAAGCAGGGTGCCTTTCATATAGTCGACGTAGTTGATCGATTTGTTGTATTCACCGAGTGCTCGATAGTAATCGATTTGTGCTTGAGCACGACGTTGTTGACTCTGCAGCACGACGTTCACCGGGCTTCGTCCGCCTTTGAACTCGGCCAAACGAGCTTCGACTTCTTGCTCAGCAGCTTGCCATCGTTGTGCATTGGTTTGCACCAATTGGTAGTGCGTTGCCACTTTCGCTGTCGCGTCGCTTAGTTGGCTGACCAACAAACGCTCTTGTTCTTGCAGGAACGACTTCTCGCGAACCAATCGCAATTGAGCACCACGAATCCGAGTTAGTTCTTTACGAGCCCCAAGTGCAGGCGGTGTGATGTCCAAACGAATCACACCTTCTTGATAATCGCCGCCCGTAAATTCAGCCAATGCACTGCTGCCTGGGTTCGGCCCGGCAACGTCACGTCGCTGTGGCGGCCCAAACGTATCGCCTTGCCCAATCCAACGGTAAAGCAGCGACAGGTTGACTTCGGGTAGGATTTGATTCTTTGCAGCCATCAACTCTAACTCGTTCTGTTTGATCCGAGTTTTGTTACGGCGAACTTCAGGGCTGAGGTACAACATTTGAGCAACCGATTCGTTCCAATCGAATTCGACACGGGCGAGCGAAGGCTCGTCGATCGGGCGAATTAAGCGACCGTCGGTAGCAGTAATCCCTAGTAATTCACGCATGCGGCGTTCATTGCCGTAGACACCAAAACGGTCAGCACCGGGAACGTTCGAGCCAGCGATGGCCGATTCCAAAATGCCACGGAATTGGTAGTACTGCTCGACCGCTTGAGCCAATTCTTGGCGAGTGCCGGTGCCGTTTTCCAAATTCAAACGAGCGAATTGAGCGGTTGCGATCGCACTGTTTCGACCGATGATCGAGGTCGCGACATTTCGGTAGGAAACATACAGATCCCAATAAGTGTTTTCGACGTCGCGAACCACGTTACGGACCTGAGATTCAAAGTCGGCAATCGAAAGGTCTTCGTTCAGACTCGCCAGCACCACAGGGATACGGTTGATCAACGTGCCACGATTTCGCATCAGCGGATGTTGAACCTGAGCTTCGATCAGCGCGGTCCAGTCGCTAGGAACAGCTCGCGAGACAGCACTGACTTCCGCGTTGCTTCGCGAGTAGATGACTTGTTGGCGAAGCGTTGCAACGCCACCTGTAGCCAGTCGCTTGCTAATAGCAGCTTGCTGAGTGGTATCGGTGGCTCGTGAGATTTGTGGGTTGATGCTGTTCGCGATACCGACGTTCCGTGTGCGGTCGGTCGTGCCGTAGTTGATAAAGCCACTGGCTTGAGCATCAAATTCAGACAAAGCATCTTCCACGCCGCCGACTTGGTTGGCTCGCAGAACGCCTCGCGGCAGAACGCGGTTGCCGTTGCCATCGACAGTCAATGGAACCGATTGGGTGGTCGACTGCTGAACGGCAATGTCGTAGATGCTGCCGAACTGGTCTGCATTCCCACTGGTGAACTGAGCCGCAATGTTCTGGCGGAACTCAGCGTTACCGTTGGTGGTGATGAAGAACTTCGAGTTCTGCAGTGCGATTGACACGCACTCTTCCAACGACAGATCCCAGAATTGGTAATCGTGATTACCAACGGTCAACGGAGGAAGCGCACCGGTGGTTTCAGCCAAATGCTCGACCTCGACGTCGGGATACTCGATCGCCGTTGCTTGGTTGAGATAGAACTGAAGGTCCGGAGACTCATTCAGAAAGAACGGTTGTGTCGGTGCGCATCCGCTCGCAAAAAGGATTGTCATCCCAAGCTGAAGATACGCAGTAAATCGTAACAGCGAGCGGTTCATGCTCAAGGCTTCCTGGGCGGTGCCGCCGTGAAACACGCTTTAACGGTATCGCCGTGAGGCGACGAGCGCATTTCGATCGGGCCGAGTGTGGAAGCCCCCCTCCGTGAAGCCCCGAAGCTGCCACATAGCAACCCGAGACCTCCTCGTCCGAAAGTAAGTATCGGAGTCCGGTTAGGTAAACTTTGACGCTTCTGAGAATTTTCTTGAAGTCGAAGCTGATTTGTGGGGAAGAGGTGGCGAATGTCTTGCGGCGGGCGAGTTGTCTGAAGTTGGCCGTTTAGCGTGCTTCACCTCCCCGAAACTTGTTTTGGGG
>CAXBHV010000790.1:0-4199 GCA_963974855.1 uncultured Rhodopirellula sp.
TTGAAATCGAAGTCACAGGACCTTCTTGGGCCTTGCACACGTCTAGCGACAAGATCGCCACAAATAAAAGGGAGCAGTATTTCAACATCGTTTAGGTCTTTTGGAATCCATGAAAAGTCGAGAGAGGAAACGAGCGTGAAAAGCTGAACAGTCCGAGTCACTACGACGAAGTGCAATGAGTTCTACGGCTAGATTTTCTTGTTATCGAAGGATTGCTTCGCTTGCTCGGCCTCCCGTTGGATCATCTGATTGTAACTATCGATTTCTTCTTGAGAGGCGTCCGAGGCAATGTTTCTGGTTGTGCTGGAGGAACACCCAACCGTAACGGCGAGTACAAAGAACGCAATGATAAATCTGGTATTCATGGTAGCTTGTTGATGTTTGACAATGATTAAAAAAAGGAAGATGGGCCGGCAACCACTGGATCACCGGCCCGACAAGGCCCTCCTCATCCCCACCTCCATCGAAGGCGGAGACCGAAGGAGCCAATTTGCACGCATGCGTGCTTGACGTTTGTGAGTTAAAAACTTTCGCTAATGACTTCGCGACTGCCCCTTGTGCCAAGCGAACCCCAAAGCCCGTAGGGACTTTTATCGCCTGGTGCTGTCGCGGGCGTGGCGTGATAGGAGATCATCGCTTGACTGCTATTGCCAGCTTCAATCGAGTCCGTAATGAACTTGACGGCACCATCGCCCATCAGCACATGAGCTCCGCCTTGGTGGCGACTGGAGACCGACGCGGTTAAGTCATGAGTATCATTGAAGCCAGTGCATAGGCTGGAGTTCGGTGGCAGAATCGTATGAACCTGACTGAACATCGGGTAGCAATCGTGCCAGCGATAGCCGCGGGCACTTGTCGCACTGACGGTCGCCGCAGCAGCCGGAATCCAAAATCTTGGGCGTTGGGGATCGTGGTGCTGATATTGCCACTTCGGGTCTTTCCGGCACTCGTTTCGACCGCTTCCCGTATCGGCGAATGCTGCTCCTGGCCGCGAGGTTCGATTATCGGCATCGCCCAAGTCGGTCGCCAATTCACCCGCCATGACGGTATTGGCCAAACCGTCAAGCGTATCTCGAAAATTCATCGAACTAAACAGCTCGAACATTCCTCGATGCGTAATTCGTGCGTTTTCCGCGAGGGTTGAATTATTTGCGGTGTAGGGAACCGTGGCCCCATTGGCGACCGTATTAACGTTGATCGAGCCTTCCCTCGTCATCACGGACGAGTCTCCCATGCAGGCACCATAATTTGTTCTGCCGAGAGCCGGCAAACCGACGCCGGGGTCACTGGGACAACGATAGCCGGGAATCTCGGTCGCCCAAGGACTGTAAGCGATCACGGCCGGCCCAGGCCCCATCGCTTGCCATCGTGCGGGAGTCCCGCCAGGGTTTGCAAGCGGATTGGCAATTTGCTCCCACAACGCTTGTTGCTCGACGAACGGCAAAATGGCAACCAAAAACGAACCGTGGCGATTGCTGGAAACGTTACTGCTCAGGTTGGCGTACGGTTGTGAGCCGCCCGGAATATCGGTGCCGTTACCATGGATCGGCAAGGCATTGTATGCCGAGTGATAGTTGTGAATCCCCAAACCGATCTGCTTAAAATTGTTACTACAGCTCATTCGCCGAGCTGCCTCGCGAGCTGCCTGTACCGCAGGCAGCAACAAACCTACCAGCACGCCGATGATCGCGATGACCACCAATAATTCAACAAGCGTGAAGCCAGTACGCTGAGTTTTCATTCAAACAACTCCAAATACATAAGATAAAAATGGGCAAACCAGGACACATCGCACATTCGATTCGCGTCCTGAAGCCCGTAGGTGGAGTGATTCCCATTCATGTCGACCTGTTTCGCGCAAAATCTGACAAAAATCTTTCATTTGTGTTTGGCTCGCGACATTGCAGGAAATTCGCGTTTCTCGCACTTGCGAACCATGGTCGCAGGACACGGTGTTCTGCGTGTCGCCGAACCGCTCACGAGTTCTACGTGGCCCACAAAGGCATACTTCACGTTGCGTCAGTGCGATCTAAACAAGGACAAAAAAAGGCTGAAGTGGAAACCACAACAGCCTTCGGTCAATTCATCGTGCGGCGGCGGATGGACTACTCGGTAAATCCGATATCCCCCGCTTCGGCTGCAAGCTTTGCCTCCTTTTCAACGAGCGCGTTGTAGTCGTCGATCTGCTTCTGGCTGAGCCCGTCGGCAACCGAACTTGGCTCTGAATCCGAACATCCGACCAACAAGCTGACCATCAGCAGGCAAAGTAATGTTTTCACTTTCATCTGGAATCCTTGTTTCTTATTTCTCAAAAGTCCCTACAACGAGGTAAAGACTTAAAACAGTTACGGTAGCCTTGCCGGCATGACAGGCGACAGGGCTAAAAATAGACATTGGCTGGAATTGGATCTCGCCAAAAAAGACGTCAGCTGCAAACCTTAGAACTCCGTGTCAATGACTTCCTTGGCAGCGCGGGTCCCCAGAGCGCCCCAGAGTCCGTAGGGACTTTTCGCCCCCGCAACCGTTTTGGGCGATCCGTGATACGAGATCATTGCGGAGTTGCTATTGCCCGCTTCAATCGAATCAGTGATGAACTTCACAGCTCCATCGCCCATCAAGACGTGTGCCCCACCTTGATGACGACTGGACACCGTGACCATCGAGTCGTTACTCGTGAATCCTCCGGTACAAATGCCCGAATTGGGCGGAAGGATTGTGTGCACTTGAGTGAAAAAGTGCATCGCATCATGCCAGCGATAACCGCGTCCAAGCAATGCACTTACCGAACCTCCAGCACCCGCGTTCCAGAACTGCGGTCGTTCGGGATCATGATGCTGATCCATGAACCTTGGGTTTTTCCGACACTCGGCGCGTCCGTGTCCACTCCTATCGTTGTACGCCGAATCCTGCGGAAACGACGTTCGAACATCTGCGTCTCCAAGATCCGTCGTCAATTCGCCACACATCACCGTGTTCGCCAAACCGTCAAGCGTATCGCGAAACTTCATGCGACTGTTCATCACAAACATTCCCCGATGAACTTTTCGCGAACGTGTCGCTTGAGTTTGATTGTTGGCGGTATAAGGCATGGTGGCACCGTTAGAGACTCGGTGAACGAATATCTTGCCCTCGCGAGACATCACTGATGAATCGCCCATGCACGCTCCGTAATTCGTACGCCCCAGCGCCGGAAGCCCCTGCCCCGGATCGCTCGGGCATCGGTAAGACGGAATGTTCGTCGCCCAAGGACCGTAGTCCAGACGAGCAACACCGGGCCCCATTGCTTGCCAAGGCGGGTTTTTCGCAGAACCGTTAGCCTTCACATTGAGTGGATTTGAAATCTGCTCCCAAAGCGCCTGCTGCTCAATAAATGGCAACACGCTGATCAAAAAGGATCCGCGGCGGTTGATGCTCGTTCCGTTACTGTCGCCCGCATAGATTTGCTGCCCCGCTGGCCGATCCGTTCCGGTACCATGAACTGGCAACCCCTTGTAAGCGGAATGGTAATTGTGAATCCCCAAGCCGATTTGCTTGAAATTGTTACTGCAACTCATTCGTCGAGCTGCCTCGCGAGCGGCCTGTACGGCGGGTAGTAGCAAACCAACTAAGACTCCGATGATCGCGATGACCACCAGCAATTCGACGAGAGTGAATCCATTACGCTGACGTTTCATCTGAAATAACCTCAAATACGCGAGAAGAGAAAAGAAGAGGTGAGGAGCAAGCAAAAAACGCGACGTCGACTGGCCACGCGTGAAGTCCCTCGTGTGGAGTGATTCCCATCCCCGTTGGGTTTTTTCGCGCGAAATCTGAGAAAAACTTTGGTTTCCTAACAAAATCACGACTTTTTTTGCTAAATCCCGCAGAAAAATCGCGAAAGGAAAGGAGCGTTTCGGGAATAAGAATAGCCCTCCCTGGCCCGGTTTCGCTCCACCTTGCGCAGGCAGATCTGATGCCCCAATTCACAAGGACACAAGTCATCCAAGAGGAAATATCTCAAGACGAGTTTGTTCGTTTGCTTGCGATGCACTCAAGCAAGGTGATGTCGTTCATTCGCATCCTTACCATGAATCGACAAGATGACGCGGAAGAGATATTTCAGTTAACCTGTGTGGTGCTGTGGCAAAAGTTCTCGCAGTACGATCCGTCGGGCAATTTCGCAGCCTGGGCTTGCCGTATCGCCCATTACGAAACGCTGA
>CAXBHV010000791.1:0-4197 GCA_963974855.1 uncultured Rhodopirellula sp.
AGCCGGAAAGTCTAAGTCGCAAGTCGTAATCTTCCTCGTCAAGCGGATAACAAGCAACTGTGGCAACAATCGTTCCTTTAGATAAAGACGCAATTGCCTGAACGTGTCCATCGACGCGAAGCTCAATTGCTTTCATGTTTCATTCCAATTAGAAGGGTCACGTTAGGTTCCACGAGAAAACATTCCAAACAGCGAACGACACAAATCGCGGGGAACGGGCTCTAGGTCTGCAAGAATACGTCGGTGGATAGGTGACTGCAGTATCGGCCGGAAGAAAAACTCAGCCCCATTATCCGACGTCAACACCTTAGTTTTAGCGGACCAGGACAAGCCACGGATCGCACGGATGAACACGAATCGGGGAACCGTACGCTATTCGTGTTCATTCGTGAGATTCGCGGCCGACCTTCGACAGAGAGACAATTCAGCGCCGCTTGATGACACTCACGCGAAGGATGCTCGGCGGAAGCTTGGTTCTGCCAATAACGCCAAGCCTGCTGCGGTATCGAGCCTGATCATGGCGTTTAACGAGCACGGACGACTGGTTTTTCATTGTCCCAAATACGTGCAGCCTTCTCTCTGTAGCATCGATTGGTCATTCGCTTGTTCGACCATGATATGTTCGAGTGAAAGACAGAACTTCTCCATTTGATACGTCAGTGACCGTCGCTGAATTTGGGGTTAAATCATTCAGGTCGAAGGTGAAGTACACCACCACGCCATCTTCGTCTGTAAACTCCAAACGCGTTGGAGTTTTGATCCGCCATTGATATCCGATTCCGGTGACGCTTTCGAGTGGTCCATCCCGCGTGCCCATGGTAGCCCCGACGCCACCATGAGGCCAAAACCCCAAGTATGCGACGCGAGTATCGTGGTGTAGCGTGTAGCCCCATCGCTCAGTCTGTAAGTGATTCCAAGTGACGTCGATAGGATTGCCTATTGAAACCGATGGTGCATCGAGATTGTAGAATCGACTTGTAACATAAACGCATCCAACGACAAGAATCAGACTAACAGTGAGAGTCAGCTTCTTTGATCGCATGCGTTGCCCAGGAGCAAGTCGCGCTATCGGAATCATCATAGAGAGCAGACCCTCGTCTGTTGAAAATTCCACATCACTGTAGGTCACGAGATCACTGCGTGAATAGCTTCGAACGGTTAGGAAAATCGCTGCGGCCACAACCGCAGAAACCAAAACAGCAGCGATACGAATGTGTTGGCTCGAATCCTTTGGCCTCACGACTGCTTCCATGGTACAGAACGGTAGTAATGTGCGGGCGGCGGCGAAAGATTCAACCAGTGTGAGATCGGCGACCACCGCCACTCCGTATTAATCGCATTGTTACCCATGGCTTTGCTGTTCGCGACACGCATTGTAGCGTGCCCACGATTCGACTTCAGATTCGTCGTGGTCGGCCACAAACGAGCGAAAATCATCAGTTTGTGGCACGAGATCGAGAATCCCGTCGACTTCGAGTCGAAGCATTGCCCGACACGCGGCATGCATGAAGTCTGCACGAAACTGTTCGATCCCGTCATCCGAATCCCAGTCAATTGAATCTGTCAGAATGTCGGCGACAGATTCCCAGTGATTTGAGAACGATGCCGTTGTCATCGCGTTGAATTCCCAGTCACCTAGGGCCCAACGAAGATGATCCTGGACTTCCGCCAATGTCATATTGTCCCATAGGTGCGGCGAGTCGCGTTTGTATTCGGCCGTACGGACAGCCAAGTGCTGCGGGGAGTTGGCACATAGAAATACCTGTCCATAGTCCGCGTTGCAATCCAATGCGATGCCGTAAAATTGTTTCTTAAAATTCACGTCAGCGAACAAATGGAGGTACTGTGAAGCCAAGTCAACGAGAATGTCTTCGGCGACGTTCCATTTAACTTTGCCACCCGCAATCAACGATGATGTGTCAGGCTCAACGTCGAATGGAATCGCTTTCGATGGTAGTGGCTGCAGGATCTGCGAGTTGCTAAGGCGATTCGCGTCACGCATGCAAATCGCGCAAAGCCCACCGTTTTTTTCGGCGGTCCGTGTCGAAATCAGATTGTTGCACTTCATGCAAGACGTTCGTGTCTCAGTCATTCGTCGATTCAGTGGGGTAACGTTCGCGACGACCGAATCGCGGGGCGGGCGATTACGAAATCGCTCGGCTAATGCGACTTCGGGCGGGTGGATCGATGTCTCTCGGATGTAAGGATACGCTTTGTGTTCACGGTTTGCCATGTATTTCTCCTTGTAGTGTCACAATAATGGATCACCGAACCCTCTCAGGACCACCTCTTTAATTGAGACAGCTCGTCACCGACGTATCCATTTCGCAAGCCGACACCTCTCACCTGGCATCACATCGCACAGCCCATCGCGATCAAGTCTGCGGTATGAGCACACCGATTCATGGAAACTCGCCTGATTCGTGACGAATACCGCACCTAAACGTTTGCCCGCGAATCACGCGAATCATCGCAAATGAGCGACGCATGACGGAATCGCGAACAGGAAAATGATTGACAGAAATTTGAAAAACGAAAAATAGAGTGCTCGCTTCTCAGCCTTCAAAATTTTCTGTCACAACAATCTTTCAGTCTCACAATCGCTACTTCCTGAGGCGCGCGAACACGACGCATCAAGCCGTGGGATCCAGAGCGAAGGACAGACGAATGGGGGACAGCCGAATAAAGCTGGGCGGAGTATTCAGCGAGCGGAGGCAAACAGCGACGTCAATGGGCCGAAGCAGCGATCGAAGCGTTGTTCAATGGACGGTGCGAATGGCGACCAGTCACACGCAAAAACATGGGTGACAAAAATATGAAGGCACTCAACACGCGGTCTTAAAATCTTTCTGTCGCACCAATCTTTGTGCCCTACAACCGCGATCACCTGAAGCGCACTCCTCACTCCGTGTCATCGGCGGCTCCCTGTTCATGCCATTGTTCTGTCGGTTTATTGAACGAGCACTAGCCCCGGCATTACGAGTTGCTTGCAGCGGCTCAGTGCAAGACGCGGTAAAATCACGACGGATTTGATATGAAACACGTCCATGCACCGCAAATGACCGCTGAAGAAACCATCGCCAACAATATCACGCCAAAACAACCAGTCGCGTTGGTCCCGCTGTCAGATTCGGCCTTCAAAAACGCAGCATTCTCGGCGTCAGACAGTTCATTGTTTGGCACCAAGCTGATTTCTACCAGTTGCGTGTATGTTCGATTTGCTTGCTTGAGCAGATTGATTTCGCGATCGCTTGGGTTGTTCTGTGCAACATTTATCCACTCAAGGATTTTCTGAGATTCGGTAACTGAAATCTTCACGGGCTCGCGATCAATGCACACCATCATTGTTCTGAACGCGCGGTTCAGCTCAGGACTTGAAATTGAGTCGTGCATCGCGTGAATGCCAGAAGTTAGATTGCTTTGCTGTGGACAGGTACGGGGCCGTGTGAAAACTTCATTACCGACAGAACGGTAGGCATCACGGGGCACGGAGAGTTGACTGTCAATTTCAAAAAAACTGCAAGCCGTGCTCCCGTGCATGTCATGATTCGCCGCGTTTCTCAACTTGCCATGCTGGGAAAATCTGGATGTGCCTCCAACACTTCAGGAACCCCAGGATTTATCAGCCGTTCGTACCAGGGACACAATTCATCTTCAGGAAGATCTTCTGATTCTCGAACACCGACGTAACGTGCCATCACATAGACATCGCCGTCGTCCTCCAAGCGTCCTGAAATTCGGTAACGGTGATCAACCAGTGACGGAAGCTCCCCCCTCAATCGCATGCGTTCGGGACGCGGAGACAGCCGAATGTGCATCGAGAATAGTGATCCGGGAGACGCGTAGCGAGTCTCCCAGTAAATACACGTTATTTCGTCAATGTCAAAATGCTCGACATCGGCTCGGTCGGGATGTCCGGTCAGTATCTGTTCGTGAAACGGACCGCCAAATAATTCGATATGAATGGTCATTGATTTCTCCAATGAGAGCATTCTAGAGCCAGTTGGGGCCAAATGCAATTTTCGCGGGACAATTACAGTCAGTCGACAAACGATGTAATTATCACCGGCTGGTGAAGCTTTCAGCTGATTTTGGGTTGTTATCGCCGGTTACACCTTCGGTACGCTCGGTGACACTGCGAGACTTATCGCCGGTTGCTCCAGCCCCAATGATTATGGGGGACGCCACACCCCAGGT
>CAXBHV010000792.1:0-4192 GCA_963974855.1 uncultured Rhodopirellula sp.
CCAGATCGTAGACTTTGATTTTGTCTGGTCGCAATCCCGTCATGATCGACGCACGCGTCGGGTTGCAAAGCGGCAGTTGATTGTAGGCGTGTTGGAAACAAACGCCACTGGCGGCCAATCGATCGATGTTCGGTGTCTTGGCCAACGTGTCGCCATAACAGCCCAGCGTATTTGCCAAGTCATCTACCGCGATAAACAGCACGTTGAGACGTTCGCGTTTGGAATCGGGAAGGTTCTCGTCGCCCGCATCGACGTTGCCTAAGTGACAGGCGATTACGATCAGCAAAGGAACAAAAAACCGTCGAAACATCAAGATATAACCTTAAACAACAGAGAACAGAGGTCGTGCAGTGATTAAGGACCATCGGAACAATTACATGGCGAGATGATTCGCAGCGGAAGTCGTCAAGACTTTCGTGAATCGCCGAGCATGTCAAAACTCTTGACGAGTTCCGCTACTTCAGTACTCGTTCTTACGGCCCTCAACCCGTTAAAACCAACAAACGCTACTTCGCTTTCTTGCGATTGTTCTTGTTCTTGGACTTTTGATCTGCTGGCGGAGTCAGCCCGTCATTGGGTTGATCCCAAAGTCGGTAGGGATCATCCAAACGACGCATTTCGTTCAACAGCAACGCTTCCATCTCAGCGAGCTTGTCCGCGAATTTTGGATTGGATGCCAGATTCGTCAGCTCCGGATCGTCCTTGCCATGTTCCGCTACAAACTCGTGAGGATTCTTGGCGAGATTAAAGAGTTGAGTTTCGTGGACGGTGCCGTCGAGTACATCGTACTTGATCAGCTTCCAGTCGCCCTTCTTGACCGATCTCATCCCCGGTTTCGTGCCGCCACTGTACGTTCCGTATAACACATCGCGAACGGTCGACTGCTTGCCGTCCAGAACGGGCTTGAAGCTAATTCCTTCGTTCGTCTCGGGTGGATCAATTCCGGCGAGGTCACACAGCGTCGCCAGAATGTCGAGCAAGTAGGTGTTTCCGACCATGCGGGTTCCTGGTTTGATGCCGGGGCCTTTCACGATCAGCGGTACACGCCAAGTGTGCTCATACAGGTTTTGTTTTCCTTGCAAACCATGACGACCGATGGCAATTCCATGGTCCGACGTGTACACGACATAGGTGTTTTCAAGTTCGCCCATTGCATCGAGTTTCGCCAGAACGCGACCGACTTGAACGTCAATAGCTTCGTCACACGCAAATTCACGACCACGCTCGTTGCGGATGGTGCGTTCGTCGCGATTTGTCCAAACACCGCTCACCGATACTTCGTCTCGCAAACCGGGATGACCGTGGGGGAATGGATGCTCGGGTAGATAGTTTTCTGGCAGCGCCGGTTGTTTAGGGTTCGCCGCTGGCAATGAGTTGCGATCGGTGTGGTTGGTGGCGCCATATTTTTCAAGCAACGCGGGCTGGCCATCACGTGTGTCGTGCGGATGTGAAAAACCAAAGTAAACGAGGAAGGGATCGGTGTCCTGTTCCGCTTCGCGTTCATTGAGATAATTCATCACTTGGTCGCCGTGCCAAGGGCTGCCGGTCTGATCCGTACCGCCTCGCTTGGTGGCGTCGTGACGCACCGTGAATTGTTTGTTAGCACCTTCGTAGGAATTGCCATTTTTGCACGTTCGCATCGTGTCGTAGCCCGCTCGGTTGAAAACGGCTGCGAGCGTGTTCTGTTCAAGATTCGGTGGGCAGAGGTCTTTTGCATTGGGAGCAATCGGCAGATGCCAAACGGTACGTCCCGACATCACCATGTGGCGTGACGGCGTACAAACCGCTCCGGAGAACGAACCCATGTGATAGGCCCCATCGAACACCATCCCCTCCGCCGCAAGCTTGTCGATGTGGGGCGAGTCCAGTGTTGATTTGGGGTTATAGAATTTAAAATCTTCGGGCGATTGATCATCGACAATGATGAACAGAATATTGGGACGCTTCGCCGTGTCGCTTTTGCTTTCAGCCGCATCAGTGGCCTGCGGTGACGTTACCATCCCCAGACACAATAACGCGAAGAGAATGGTCCGATTTCGTGTGGTTCGCATCATCAATGCTTTCTTCGATTGGGGAGAGACGGAGTTCGGTATTCGTGGAATGGAGACACCCGTGCTTTGTCGTGGTGTCGCTAGCGTGCATTTAAGCAGGTAGACAGGAATCATTGGCTGAAATCGCGTTAGCCGCTTTGGCCAACGCTCTGAAGCATTTTTTCATATAAGGTTTGTGTGTTTTTAGCGTAGCGGAAGTCGTCAAGACTTTCGTTCCATGGTGTATGCCCCCGAAACTCTTGACGAGTTCCGCTACGAAACGCTTTACAGCGTCAAAACGACTAACATACTTTAGACGACTATCTACCTGCTTGGGGCTAATGTCCGTCGCCGTGTTGTTGTAAACAAAAATTAGAAGCCATTTACAAAAAAGTTCGCCAAACCTGGCTATTTGTTAACGAACCAAGGCCGTGCAGCGCCTTGTGTGTTTTCTAGCCGGGTGCTGTGCCACGTTTGCAGTCGATGGCAATCGGCAACGGCTGAGTCGTCTATAATAGCCAATCCGCAATGCGAGATGTGATTCCTTCCCCCTTCCCCGCCGCCCCACAAAGTTTCGATGATGCGATCGCCCATGCCCCAACCCCGTCGCAGAGTTTTTCAGTGCCTGTTGGCTGCAATCACAATGCTGGTTTCGCTCTCGCAGACGCACGCGGATACGGCTGGAAAACCGAATTTCATCATCGTGTTCTGTGACAATTTGGGATATGGCGATATCGAGCCATTTGGATCGACGCTTCACCGCACACCAAACCTGAACCGAATGGCCGCGGAAGGACGCAAGTTCACTCATTTCTGTGTCACCGCAGGTGTGTGCACGCCCTCGCGGGCCAGCATCATGACTGGCTGTTATTCGCAGCGTGTCGGGATGCATACCAACCCGCGGGACGGCATCGTATTAAGACCGCTTTCTCCGTTCGGGCTGAATCCGGCGGAGGTCACGATTGCCGAAACGCTAAAGACCGCGGGGTATGCGACCGCGATGGTCGGAAAATGGCATCTTGGCGATCAGACGCCGTTCCTGCCCACTCGACAAGGGTTTGATTGGTTCTTTGGTGTCCCCTATTCCGACGACATGACCGAACGCGATTGGAAAGACGGAACCCATTGGCCTCCGCTTCCGCTGATGGAAAACGAAACCGTCATCGAGGCCCCCTGCGATCGCAATGGGCTGACGAAGCGTTACACCGAGCAGGCGATGCAGTGGATCGCAGAGCATCGCGACGAACCGTTCTTTCTGTATTTCCCGCAAGCGATGCCTGGCAGCACCTCGACCCCGTTTTCAAGTCCTGAGTTCCAAGGAAAAAGTAAAAATGGCCCGTGGGGTGACGCCATCGAAGAACTCGACTGGTCAATCGGAAAGATGCTCGATCAGTTGCAGGAACTCGGAATCGCCGAAAACACATTTGTCATCTGGACGTCCGATAATGGAGCGCCGATCAATCGCAATGTTAACGATCTCAGCCGAGGATCCAATCTGCCTCTGCACGGTCGGGGGTACACAACAAGCGAGGGGGCGTTCCGAGTTCCCACGATCGTATGGCAGCCGGGCAAAGTCCCCGCCGGAACCGTTTGCGACGAATTCGCGACCACGATGGATCTATTGCCTACGTTCGCACAGTTAGCCGGTGTCGGTGCTCCGCCAAATCGCAAGATTGACGGACACAACATTTCACCGCTGCTGTTTGGTGATGAGGGAGCCGAGTCGCCCTACGATGCGTTTTACTATTATCACGCAGACCAACTGCAAGCCGTCCGCAGCGGTCCTTGGAAATTGTTCTTACCGGTTGCGGCCGCGGCACATCCTCATTTTGGAAAGGAAACCGCCCCGCAGCCACTACTGTTTAATGTCGTTGACGATGTCGCGAGCGAACACAACGCAGCGGCAAAGCACCCAGACATTGTCGCTCGATTGACAAAACTGGCAGAGCAAGGGCGTCAAGAACTAGGTGACCGAGGTCGCCGAGGGGCCGGGCAACGCGAGCGAGGACGTATCGATGATTCCGAGACACCTCAACCGCGTTTGTTGCTGCAACAAGCCCCCGTTCATGAAGAAGCCCTCAAGCCAAGATCTGCCGCTGGCGAGTTATAGATCGGTTTAGAGAGTCTCGTTATTCCCGAGGCCGCGGAGCTATCACCTTCAT
>CAXBHV010000793.1:0-4192 GCA_963974855.1 uncultured Rhodopirellula sp.
TATCCCGATCGCGCCGGAGTCCCTGGGGTGATCCGCACCAACGCAACCAATTCGTGGGGACATCTGCGAACCGATGTACCAACGCTGGCCGACCGTCTGAATGAAGCGGGTTATCAAACTGCCATCGTTGGGAAGTGGCATCTCGGATTGTCGTCGCCAAACACACCCTGTGAACGTGGGTTTGACCACTTCCATGGGTTTCTTGGCGACATGATGGATGACTACTACACGCACCGTCGTCAAGGCTTTAACTACATGCGACATGATGACGAGGAAATTGATCCCGAAGGACACGCGACGGAGTTGTTCACGCAGTGGGCCGATGATTATCTAACGCAGCATTCCGCAGCGTCGGAGTCGCCATTTTTTCTGTATCTCGCCTACAACGCTCCTCATTTTCCGATCCAACCGCCCGAGCAGTGGCTCGCTCGCGTGCAGAAGCGATCTCCGCAGCTTGAGGCCAAACGGGCGCTCAACGTAGCGTTCGTCGAGCACTTGGATGACCAAATCGGCAAATTGCTCAAACGCATCGATGAGCTTGGGCTACGTGAAAATACCGTGATTGCGTTCACGTCGGACAATGGCGGTTCATTGCCTCATGCTCAAAACAACGATCCTTGGCGTGATGGGAAACAGAGTCATTACGATGGCGGTCTACGGGTTCCCGCTTGGGTTCGTTACCCCGGGAAAATTCTTGCGGGAAGCAAGTGTGACCAACCCGTGATGACATTTGATGTTGGAGCGACTTTTGCAATACGCAGGCGTGCAACGGCCCAATGACATCGACGCAATCGGTTTGAAAGATCTGCTCGAGGGCAAAGCGTCCACGCCAGGTTCACAACCTGCTGCACGCGAGCTGTATTTTGTCCGCCGCGAAGGAGGGGGGCAGTATGTAGGACACGCCTACCATGCTGTGATTCACGGACGATGGAAACTGATGCAGAATGATCCGTTTTCACCGCTGGAACTTTATGATCTCGAAGCGGATCCACAAGAGACAGACAATCAGATCACAAAGCAACCTCAAGTGGTAGCGAAACTCAAGCAGCGGTTGGCGGCACAGATCCAACAGGGCGGTCGCGTCCCTTGGCAGGCCCCGCAATCAGCTGAATCGATTGCTCACTGAGGCCCATGGACGTGTGCATGATCGGTGTTGCAAAAAGCCACACTTGTTTTACTTTGCGTGAGCTTGATCTTCATGCTCCGTGGGCTAAACACGGTAAAACGGCCTTGGCATGATTTGTGCCTTACTGAGTCAACGTTGCTGGATCAATCGAGATGAATGTTCATCTCGATTGGCCCCTCTCTGCCAACTCAATGACAAGGGATTCCAATGCGTTGTTTGCAAGTCCGTCGCGGTATCGTTGCCGTTACCGTTTTACTGTTAACCGTTTCGTTCTCGGGCGAAGAGTTTCTCTCAGCGGACGAACCTGCGGCTGCGGTCGAGTTGTTTGATGCGATCGATTCGAAACAAGTGTCGGTACAATTTATTGCCTTGGACGCAAAACACGCGAACGTATTGATTGAAAATCTTACGGATCGCGTTTTGCATATTGAATTGCCCGCCGTTCCCGTGCTTGCTCAACTTGGATTCGGTGGACAACAAGCCGGAATCGGTGGGCAGCAGGGACAGGCAGGACAGGGCGGCAGCAATCAAAGCGTCGGCGGAGGCTTTCAGCAAGGAGCACAACAAGGGGGCAACGCCTTTGGCAATAACGGCGGCGGCAACAACATCGGTGGCGGCAATGCGCGACAAGGCAACGGATTTGGCATGGGATTCATGCGAATTGCTCCCGAGAAAACTCGCAAACTAGTCGCCACGACCGTTTGTTTGGAACAGGGGAAACCTGAGCCTAACGCTAAGCTGGAATATCGCATGATCCGACTTGAGCAATACACGCAGGATAAAAATCTGATCGAACTTTGCAATCAACTTGCTCAGGCGAACGTGTCCCAAAAGGTCGCTCAAGCCGTGGCATGGCATTACGCCAATGAGCTCAGTTGGGAGGAACTCGCCAAGCTCAATCGCATCGAATCACGCTATCTCGGCAATGTCCGTCTATTCCGGCAAAGTGAGCTCAATGATGCCAAAGCGTTTGTTAAGGCTCAGCAAGAGGCCAGCAGCAAAAGCTCGCAAACTCTCTCGGATGCTTCGCTCTCTCAGAATGCCAACGCGCTGTCGCAAAGATTCAATGATTTGATGGCAAGATAAACCGTAGGATTTGATCTTTCCGACGCTGGGTCGGTTTTGGTATCTGCAAATGCACGATGAATACCATTGCATTTCCAACACAGCGTTCACGGACCTCATCCCGAAAATTACCTCACTCCGGGGATGGAACCTCCGCTGAAGATTCAGCGGATCAACCATCAGCGAAGCGGAAAATGTTGGGTTTCGATGCCGTCCGCGGGATTGCCGCACTCGGTGTCGTGCTATTGCACGCGTGTGTGCCCTATCTACAAAACCCGATGCCCGGGTTAGCGTGGTCCGTTCGCGATTCCGCCAGTCGACCGGTGGACTGGCTGTTTTGGGGCATCGAAGTTTTTATCATGCCATTGTTCTTGGTGTTGGCGGGCTATTTTGCGTGGCAAACATTATCGGGACGTGGCATCGCTGCTCTCGTCACTAGTCGTGCACGGCGATTATTGGTGCCGCTTGCATTCGCGGTTTGTGCCGTGTTGCCTCTGGATTTGTACGTCTGGGTAGTCGGCTGGGTCGTCGAAGGCATTGTCGAACCCGTGAAATTAAAGAGTCTAAAATTTGATGGCGGCATCGATCGCGATTTGTGGGGGCTGAGCCATCTGTGGTTCTTACAATACGTTTTTTTGTACGTGGTGGTTGCCGCCATCGTCGCTCGCTTTGACGTTTTCAGAACGGCGACACAGTACATCGCCAAACGCTCGGGAATCGCAATGACGCTGCTCGCCGGGACGGCGGCAGTGACGCTGATGATCGCGCCGGAGGTCGTTTGGGGATTTCAACACGCGTTTCTGCCGGTGGTTAGCAAATGGGTTTACAGTGGAACCTTTTTCGCCGCCGGGATGCTGATCGCAAACGTCGATCCGTCGCTGGCGTCGCTCGAAAACAAAACCAGGACGTTAGCCATTGCAAGCACGTTGCTGTTGGTAACCGCCGTGACGCTGGGCCGCTGGCACCTGGAATACGGTGACAGCGATTTAGCACAGGCGGGACTTGCTATCGTGACCGTGCTTGCCGCTTACGCGGTGACATTCTTCTCGATCGCGGCAAGTCGCAAAATTCATCATCTCTCGGTGCCACTTCAATATTTGGCGGCAGCGTCGTTTTGGATTTACTTGGTGCATCACCCCATCCTCGGCTTGGTCCACATCGATCTCAAGCAATTGCTACCGGGTGTGGATCCGAGCGTGAAGATGATGGCAGCATTTTCCATCAGTGTCGGGCTAAGTCTATTGACCTATGAAGGTCTCGTTCGCCGCACACGTCTGGGACGAATGCTGGGAATGCAGTGGTCACTGCCTACGGACAACGTCGATGTGTTGCCGATGAAACGCGAGTCTGTTGAAACCGAGTCGACGCCGCAACGCATCGCTGCATAGTCGCGATCAAAATCCTAGTGCTGCGTCGAAGCATATTTTTTTTGGGGTTGCGGAACTCGTCAAGAGTTTCGTTCTATGGTGTATGCCCCCCGAAACTCTTGACGAGTTCCGCTACGAAAAGCTTCATAGCGTTGCCGATTAGGGTGATGGGATAATCACTTCGACTTCAGCCGAATTGACTGTGAACTGGCTTTGGTTCATCGGTTCGAGGCAACCGATGCCGCATCCTCCAATCATCTCAAGTTCAACGGAACCGCCGTTCATTCGTGGACGAGGATGGTGATTCGGGCAGTCGGGATTTCGGCAATCCGGGATTTGGTCCAACTGTGTATTGGCTATACAGCTCGCTTGATTTTCGCGAAGCGTGCCGGGAGCATATGGCGAAATAATCTCGGGCTTCAGGAATACGATCAGCTCACTTTCTCGCACCTCGGTGCCATGACTGCGGAACAGGCGACCGATGTACTTTACGTCTTTTAGGTAGGGTACGCCTCGAACGGTTTCGGTAATGTTCTTTTGGCGAAGTCCGCCCATCGCGAACAGATGTCCGTTGCCGACGCGAACCGTCGTTTCCGCATTCCGGCTATCGATCACCGGATACGCATCCCGATAC
>CAXBHV010000794.1:0-4189 GCA_963974855.1 uncultured Rhodopirellula sp.
TGACGAAATTATCTCCGAACTATGCCTTAGTTCGACTTTCGTACTTTTCAGGTGACGAAGTCGCATATTGTAGAACCGTTGTCCCCAACTGTTCAGCCAGCACGACTGGCACAGAGTTTCAGATAATCGTTCACCATTACGAATCGCAAGCGATTCACTCGAAATAACGTGCGAAATTCGAATTAAAGGAAATTCAAACCATGAAACACTTCATCGCTCTCGTCGTTCTGCTATGCGTCACGGTGACGGCTTCGGCCGAAGACGTCCGCCATCAGCCGCTCAAGGATCTGAACGGCTACTTCCCCTTCAATCCGCCGGCATCGCTCGAGCAGTGGGAAACGCGTAAGGAGTACGTGCGACGGCAAATTCTCGTCGCGACTGGTCTCTGGCCGATGCCGACCAAAACACCTCTCAATCCAGTCATTCACGGCAAGATCCAACGTGATGGGTACACGGTCGAGAAGGTCTATTTCGAGAGTGCCCCCGGTTTCTTCGTGACGGGCAATCTGTATCGCCCGACAAACATCCAGGGCAAAGTGCCGGGAGTCATGCTGGCACACGGCCACCACAAGGATGCGCGTTTGGACATCACGTCCGATAGTAGTTTGCGCAGTCTGATCGCCGACGGCGCCGAGCGGTTCGAGCGGGCCGGGCGCAGCACATACCAATCGCAATGTCGTCAATTGGCCCAGATGGGCTGCGTCGTTTGGCAGTGGGACATGCTCGGCGATTCGGATTCGATTCAGCTTTCGCGTGAGCTTGTCCATGGGTTTGCGAAACAACGCCCGGAGATGAACACGACAAAGGATTGGGGCCTGTTCAGCCCGCAAGCCGAAGCGCATTGCCAGAACGTCATGGGCCTGCAAACCCTTAACGCCGTGCGTGGGCTCGACTTTCTGCTCAGCCTGCCAGAGGTCGATTCACAACGTGTCGCCGTCACCGGCGCGAGCGGCGGTGGTACACAGACGATGATTTTGGCAGCGATCGATGACCGCGTCAAACTCTCGTTTCCCGTCGTCATGGTCAGCACCGCGATGCAAGGTGGCTGCACCTGCGAAAACGCGAGTCTGTTGCGTGTAAATACCGGCAATGTCGAGTTCGCCGCCTTGGCTGCGCCCAGGCCGCAAGGCATGAACACCGCAGACGACTGGACCAAAGAGATGGCCACTAAGGGCTTTCCCGAGTTGCAACAGCTCTACGCGGCGTACGGCAAACAGGGCGACGTCTTTCTGAAACGAGGTGAGCACTTCCCGCACAACTACAACGCGGTGACTCGATCCGCCTTTTACACGTTCCTGAACAAGCATTTTAAGCTTGGTTCCCAGGCACCTGTGATCGAGCACGATTTCGATCCGCTGCCGCCCGAGCAGCTCACTGTCTGGGACGACCAGCATCCTGCACCGAAGGCCGCTGACCCAGATTTCGAACGCAACTTGCTGGCGTGGTTCACCGAGGACGCCAAGCAACAACTCAGTGCAGCCGCCTCGACACCGGAAGGCTTGAAAAACGTCATCCTCCCGGCCACTGAGGTGATCATCGGCCGCACCTACGCCAATGCAGGCGACGTGACATGGGAACTCGACGAAAAGCAGGATCGCGGCGACTACGTGCAACACACTGGCAAACTACTCAACAAGACACACGGCGAAGAAGTGAACGTCGTTTGGCTGTGTCCGAAGCAACCGAGTGGTCGCGTCGTTCTCTGGCTCGATGATTCCGGCAAGACTGCGGTTTGCAGCGACGACGGCAGCGTGAATCCCGAAGTACAAAAGCTGGTTCAAGCAGGCGTTGCCGTAGTGGGCGCCGATCTGTTTCTTCAGAGCGGCGAAGCGGTCAAGCAGACTCGCGTCGTTGAAAATCCCCGCGAATTCGCTGGCTACACCTTCGGCTACAATCCCGCGTTGTTTGCCCAACGCACGCACGATGTGCTGAGCATCGTCAGCTTCCTGCGTCACTCGGACTCCGGCCCCTGCCCGACCCCCGGTCTAAAAAGCGTTGCCGTTGCCGGCTGGCACGGCGCCGGTCCCATCGTAGCGGCTGCAGGCGGGCTCGCCGGCGATGCGATTGACCGCACCGCGATCGATACGCAAGGGTTTCGATTTGGCCAGGTGCTCGACTATCGTGATCCGATGTTTTTACCGGGGGGAGCAAAGTATCTCGATCTGCCCGGACTGATCGCACTGCAGGCTCCACGCCCGCTGTGGCTCGCTGGCGAAGGTTCACAGCCTGCGACGATTACCGCTGTGTACAAGGCCGCCGCTCAAGCCGATGCACTGGTGACGTTCACCGGCGAAACAGCACAGCAGCAAGCCGCGGCTTGCGAGTGGCTGATAAAGTAAGTAACGTCAGAACAAATTGTCGCAGATTGTCGCTGATCGCTCCGCGATCAGAACGATTCAATGTCGCTTATCGCTCCGCGATCAGAACGATGAATCGCGTGGAACGCCGACTCTAATACTGAGGTAGTTTCAGGCATCCCGCAAAACGAAAGTCTTGACGGCCTATAAATTTTGTCAAAATGCAAATGACCTTGGTGAGCCGAGAGCCGTAAGGCACCGGGTTACACGCCCCCGACCGCTTAAGCGTAAGCAGCTCATAAAATCAACAAGCCGCCCGCGACTTCCGCTACAACTAAATGCCTCACTTTTAAGATCGACGTTCCGAGCGATCCACGACACTGATTGCCCGGCGCATCCCCACCCACAATCCTCCCTTTCAAGAGAAACAACGATGAGAAAACTTTTTGCAGCAGCGATGATGATCGCGTTTTTGATGCCCTGCGGTCTGACCGCGTCGGCGGCGGACGTCGAGGATGGATACACCTCCCTGTTCAACGGCACTGACATGGACGGCTGGGTCAAACGCGGCGGGTCCGCGGAGTACGAAGTCAAGAACGGCTCGATCGTCGGGAAGTGCGTTCCGAATACGCCGGGCAACACGTTCCTGTGTACGGAAAAGAAATTTGGCAACTTCGTTTTGAAGCTGCAATACAAATTTATTGAATCCGGCAATTCAGGCGTCCAGTTCCGCTCCGACGCGCGTCCCGAGGGTGATGGCGAGCGGGTATTTGGCTATCAGTACGAAATACGGCCCAGCGGCGACGCGACCGGTCGCATCTATGACGAAGGACGTCGCGGCCACAAGTTTAGCATCATTTGGCTCGATGCCCACACTCCGCAGGATCGTCTCGATGCCGCTCAGGCAAGCTGTAAAGAAGGTGAGTGGAACGACCTGGAAATTCAGTGCGTCGGACCGTCCATCAAGACATGGCTGAACGGCAATCTGGTTGTCGATATGTTCGACAGCTTCTCGATGAAAGGCTTTATCGGCTTGCAGATTCACGCTGGGAAATCCGGCTCCGTCGCTTGGAGGAATATCCGCGTCAAGGATATGGGCGAGAGCAAGTGGGAGTCATTCTTCGTCAAAGGCGACGACGGCAACTACCAACTCGCGGACGCCAAGTTTGTTCTGCCGGAAGAATGGTCGTTCACCGACGAGGGCGTCCTGCACGGCGTCCACTCCAAGAACCAAGGCAAGGACGGACTGGTCATCTCCAACAAGAACTACGACAACTTCATCGCGCGCGTGACGTATCGGATGCACGGCGGCAACAGCGCCTTGTATTTTCGCGCCGAGGAAACGAGCGCCCCGTGGGTGCTTCGCGGATTCCAAAATGAAATCGCCAACAACGGCAAGGACTCTGCCCTCTGGCACACCGCCGGCATTGTGGACGGCAAGACGATTCCCGGCCGCGGCTGGGTCGTCACGAACGACGAGTTCGTCGAAAAGGTCCGCAACAAGGACGACCAATGGAATACGACCTGTACCGCCGCGTACGGCGACCGCCTAGTCCAAACGCTAAACGGATTTTGCACGTCGGATATCGTCGACGAGGCGAGCGAGAAGACGGGCAAACTCGGTCTACAAATGCACGGTGGCACCGACTGCGAAATGTTCTTCAAGGACTTTGAAGTCATGCCCATCACCGATGACATGAAGAAACTCATCGAGCGGAAGTGATTCGCGGCAGGTGGGGTCGCGAATCACTTTGAGAAGTTCAGCGAGTGGGTCGTGTTGGCGGTCTAAGCAGTTAGGCAGGAGTCTATCAGTAAATTGGCAGTTTTGGCGCCAGCGGGCTGTTAATTTACTGAGCCGCTCGCGCGCGAGCGGCCGGGTCCCGCACATTACC
>CAXBHV010000795.1:0-4186 GCA_963974855.1 uncultured Rhodopirellula sp.
GCTCGAGATGTTCCGGTCTGCCGCGTGCAACGGGACTCGAGTACCACCAGACGTGGGCAATGTTAGCCACTGAAAATTTGCCGTTGCAATCCGTGATGAGCGGATTGCGAATCATCCGTCAATCGAAACCTTGCGTTTGAGATAAACGACACTCCGTCTGGCAGGTCGGCACGATCGATATCCGTGTTTACCGCTTCGTGTTCTCCCCCTGCTTTACCCGATCATTTCCCCCTCATTTCTCAACTCACTACTCAATGTCCCGTCGTTTACTTAAAGCTGCCGAAGCGATTCGCGAAGTCGTCGCGTCAACGATTCTGACCGAAGTGCGTGACCCACGCGTCAAAGACGTCACCGTAATCGGTGTCGAAGTCTCACCTGATATGCGTGAAGCGAAAGTGTCCGTCAGCGTGATGGGAACCGAGAATCAGCAGGACCTTGCAGTCCGCGGCCTGCAGAATTGCGCCGGATTCCTGCAGAGCAAGATCGCCAATCGGATCGAAGCCCGCTACACGCCCAAGCTGACCTTCAAGCTGGACAAGGGTTTGCAGAATGCACTGGTCGTTAGCGAGTTGCTAAATAAGATAAAGCAGGAAAAATCAGGAATTGCGCCGCCCGAATCGGACGAAGCCGAAACGGAATCGCAGGAACAAGGCGAGTCAATCGACAGCCCCGAATCGCTTTCAAATCCAGAGCCATCGGGTGACGACGCTGCTCCACCTCGCAGGGACCTGTAACCCTCGGCCGCCAAAATTTGGCCAAGGACGGTCGCTCGCATTTGCTCCTCCCAAAATTGACAACACCCAATACCTCACCATTGCCGCAAGATGTCTGCAAGTAACCGCGCTGCCCTCATTACGAAACTGTACTCTGCTTTAAAGAAGCACTACAAACCGACGCCGCCTCAACCGGCTCGCCCATTGCTTGAGCACATTTTGTACGCATCCTTGCTACAGGACTCTTCAGCCGAGCTGGCCGACGAAGGGATGGCAAAATGCGAGCAAGATTTCTTCGACTGGAACGAGGTTCGCGTCACGACGATCAGCGAATTAAGCCAAGTCCTCTCGCGATTGCCCGATCCGACCAAAGCTGCGACGCGGCTAAAATCGAATCTGCAATCGGTGTTCGAGGAATTCTACACGTTTGATCTCGATCATCTCAAGAAAGAGAACCTTGGCAAGGCGGTTGCCAAGTTCGAAAAGATGCCGGGCATGACTCCGTTTGTGCTCAGCTACACCGTTCAGCACGGTCTCGGCGGTCATTCGATTCCGGTTGACTATTCGGCGATGGTAATCTTGATGGTTACCGAGATTGCCTCGCAATCCGAAGCGTCGGCGGGCAAGGTCCCTGGCCTCGAGCGTGCGATTCCTAAAAGCAAAGGGATCGAGTTCTCGGATCTATTGCACCAAGCCGCCGTGGCACTGAACAACAACGCCAAAGACAAGAAGTCGCGTTCCTTGGTCGATGACGTCGCCAAAGGATCGAGCAAGCGGTTGGACGAATGGCACAGCAGCAAAAAGGCTGCGAAGCAACGTGTCGCTGACCGCAAGGCGATTGCCGCTCAAACCGCAGAGGACGAAGCTGAAGAACAACCCAGCGACCCTCCAAAGAAGGCCGGTAAAGCATCGGCGGATGCTACGGTAAAAACCAAGAAGGCAAAGGGCGAGACAGAAGCTGCCGAAGGAAAATCCGCTGCTGCGAAACCCAAAAAGTCCGCTACTAAGAAACCGTTGCCAACCAAGGCCGCCGAAGTCGCTGCCGAACGCACCGAATCCAAAAAGAAAGCGACTGGCAAAGATACAAAGAAAAAGTCCGCGAAGGCGAGCGCAGCAAGCGATGACGCCAAAAAAACGGCTTCTAAAAAGTCAGCGAGTCGCAAACTTTCCAAGCGAAAACCGCGATAAGACAATTCCATTTCACTTCACTCTCGATAACCTTTCTGAGCAAACATGGCTGGGCACTCAAAATGGGCGAATATCCAACATCGTAAAGGCCGTGTGGACGCCCAACGCGGCAAGATGTGGAGCAAGTTGAGCAAGGCGATTATTGTCGCTGCGAAGATGGGTGGCGGCGATCCCGAAGCCAATATCCGATTGCGAAAAGCGATCGAGGATGCCAAGGCGATCAGCATGCCCAAGGACAATATCCAGCGGGCGATCAAACGAGGAACCGGCGAGCTCGAGGGCAGCGAAGTCGAAGAGCTGCTCTACGAAGGCTACGGTCCCGGCGGCGTTGCGGTGATGTGCGAAGTGATGACGGACAACCGCAATCGCACCACGCCCGAGCTGCGCAGTATGTTCGGCAAATTTGGTGGCAACATCGGAAATACCGGCTGCGTTTCGTACTTGTTCGAACGCAAGGGTTTGTTCGTATTTGATCCCGCAACCGCAGACGAAGAAAAGCTGACCGAGATCGCACTGGAGAATGGTGGCGATGATGTCGAGCCACTTGACGACGGCAAGATCCAAGTCACGTGCAATCCCGATGTTCATCAAACGCTGGCGGACGCATTCGCCGCAGCCGAGCTTGAGCCGGAGATTTCATCGATCAGCCAGATTGCTCAAACGATGGTCGAAGTCGATGGCTCGATGGCCAAGTCAGTACTGCGATTGCTCGAAGCGCTCGATGATCACGACGACGTGCAAAACGTCAGTACCAACCTGAACATCACCGACGAAATGTTCGAAGACTAGCGGTATTCCCCCGCTCCGCCCCTCCTTTTCTTCGTAGCGAGAGTCGCCAAGACTTTCGTTCTGCGACTCATATTCCGTGCAATCCCGTAGACCGGACCAAGCGAAGCGTCGTTCCGGCAATCTCGTTGCCCACACTGGTACCTCTTTCGTTCTCGAATTGTCAAACCAAATAAAGCTGCTAGAATACGAGTTGCTTCGCGGATGTCGTTTTCGATGTCCGCACCCAGAACGGGGGGCGATCTGGATTCGACCGGACGTTTTGAAGCGATGGTTGCATGTCGTGGTTGATCAGTTGGCCACGTAAAAAGCTGATCAAAATTTTTAGTTGCAGACGAAAGTTTCGCACTGGCCGCCTAATAACAGGTAGCCCGGGCTGATGGGGGCCGCCAGAGTCGCCTGAATGCCCGTCACAATTCTGGATCGCTTGCCGTCCTACTCGAGACGCGGTGAGTTAAAAAAGATTCGAGTTAGCAAAACTTGGAGCCTGTCAGGCAGCGCCAAGTAGAGCGAAAAGTTTCCTTCGAGGAGACACAAATAGTTTGACTAAACATGTAGACGCTGTCGTGGATGCATCGCGGGACGCGGGTTCAATTCCCGCCGCCTCCATTTTTCATCAGTTTCGGCATCCGCTGTCTCTGACTGACAAGAACCGACAAAAGCCTCGTTTTTTACGGGGCTTTTGTTGTTTCCACCCGAGGCCTCATCCTGACTTCCGGCGTCAGGTTCTGCCACCGAATGTCCGTCGCCGCCAGCCGAATCCCTGCCAATACCCTGCCAAGTTGTTGGCAAGCAGGCCAGTGCTTTCGCCTGATCGTCGATACCGATATGGGCATATTTCATTGTCATTCGGACGTCGGAGTGTCGCGCCAACTGGCAAGCTTCCGGTAGTGTAGCCCCATTACGGAGTAATTCGGTGATATGTGTATGTCTGCCGGCGGCGTGGAAATCGGCGACCCCCTCGGCGGTGCGGTACGGAATTCCTGCGAGTTCCAAATCTTTTCTGATCATTTTCCAGCCTTTCCGTTTACCAAGTTGCGGGAACAGGACATCTTTTGGCCCCAGTTCGCTGAGCCAATCCTTCAATTCGGTAACCAGTTGAGGATGAAGCGGCAGAACGTCTTTTCTTCGGTGTTTCGAAGCGCCGGCCTCCACCGTCAAAATGGGCTGAGCTGCCTGAAGATTGAAACTTCCTTTGGTTAGGCTCGCGATTTCGCCTTTCCTAAGCCCAGTCATGTATGACAGCGTGTAGATGCGAGCTCGTACTTCCCCGCTGTAGCACTGCACTGAAATGCCGCTTTTTCTCGCTGCGGCCAATATCTTTGTGAACTCCTCCGCCGTCAAAGCTCGACGTTGATGCCTAATGTCAATCTCGGCATTGCGACGGGGAATCCCAGCGAACGGGTTGGTTTGGATAATTCGCCGTTTGGGATGAGCGAGCCAATTGCCGAACGAGTCAATCGCTTGCAAATAGTGGTTGTAGGTACGGTTGCTGATAT
>CAXBHV010000796.1:0-4185 GCA_963974855.1 uncultured Rhodopirellula sp.
AGTTTTTGACGCCATCGCGGAACGGTGCAACCGACCCCCCTGAGTTGATGACTGCTTGAAGGTTTTCCACTTTATCGATGAAGATCGAGCCAGCGACTGTCGACCCGGTTCCAGGATCCGTCGGGTCATTATCAATGATCGTAACGGTCGAGGCTGTTGCACCTAGTACGGCACCACCTGTGGGACTAGCCAGTGTGACATTGAATGTCTCGTTCGGCTCGTCGACCGTGTCATCGAGGATGGTGACCGTGACGGTCTTTGCGGTACTGTCGCCATCGGCGAACGTTACCGTCTGTGTCTTTCCGGTGTAATCGGCTCCGGCGATCGCGGTGCCGTTGGACGTTGCGAACACTACTGAAACCACACCGTCAGATCCACCGGTTCGGGTGACCGTAAAGGTCGCAACCGGTCCGCTCTCGTTAACCGAGAGGGTTGCAGGAGAGAGCGAAATGGTCCCTGGATTCACGACGACCACATCATCGTTCGTGATCGTGACTGTCGAAGTGGTAGTTCCCAGCGTTGCACCACCGGTGACTGCACTGAGGTTGGCGGTGAACGTTTCGTCGTTTTCGACTGTGGTATCGCCATTGATGTCAACAGTGACTGTCTTGGAAGCTCCATCGCCATCTGCGAAGGTGACAGTTTGTGTCTTGGCAACGTAGTCCTGTCCGGCGATCGCAGTACCGTTAGCGGTAGCGAACTGAACCGAAATGGCGCCCGCGGTACCACCAGTTCGAGCAATCGTAAACGTCACTTGCTTGGTGCCGCTGTTTCCTTCGGCAAGCGAAATTGTGGCGGGGGAGATCGAAATCGTGCCCGCGTTGGTCGCCACGTCGTCGTTGGTGATCGTCACCGTCGAAGTGGTCGTTCCTAGGGATGCACCACCAGTAGCAGCACTGATGGTGGCGGTGAAGGTTTCGTCGGGTTCAACTGCTACATCGCCATTAATGTCGACAGTGACCGTCTTGGAAGCTCCATCGCCGTCGGCGAAGTTAACGGTTTGCGTCTTGGCAACGTAGTCCGATCCCGCTGTCGCTGTACCATTGGCAGTAGCGAACTGAACCGAAACAGCACCAGTTGTACCGCCGGTACGAGCGATCGTGAACGTTGCCTGCTTGGTACCGCTGTTTCCTTCTGCGATAGAAATCGTCGCAGGAGAAATCGAAATGGTCCCTGCATTGGTCACCACGTCATCGTTAGTGATGGTCACTGTCGATGTCGTCGTACCTAAGGTAGCACCGCCGGTTACCCCACTAAGGTTGGCAGTGAACGTTTCGTCTGCTTCGACGGTGGTGTCGCCATTGATGTCAACGGTGACTGTCTTGGAAGCTCCATCGCCATCTGCGAAGGTGACAGTTTGTGTCTTGGCAACGTAGTCCTCTCCGGCTGTCGCTGTACCATTGGTGGTAGCGAACTGAACGGAAACGGCACCTCCGGTACCTCCGGTACGAGTGATCGTAAACGTTGCTTGCTTGGTGCCGCTATTTCCTTCTGCGATAGAAATCGTCGCAGGGGAAATCGAAATGGTCCCTGCACCCGCAGCCACGTCATCGTTCGTGATCGTTACTGTAGAAGTACTTGTTCCCAACGTTGCACCACCGGTAGCACCACTGAGGGTGACGGTGAAGGTTTCGTCGGGTTCGACCACGATGTCACCGTTAATGTCAACGGTAATTGTCTTAGCGACTCCATCGCCCGCGGCGAAGGTGACCGTTTGAGTCTTGGCAACGTAGTCTTCTCCGGCTGTCGCAGAACCGTTGGCCGTAGCGAACTGAACGGACACAGCACCGTCGGTGCCTCCGGTTCGCGTGACGGTGAAGGTAGCTGTCGTTGTGCCGCTATTGCCTTCGACAACATCAAGGGTTGCTGGCGAGATTGCGATGGTGCCAGGTTGAGTCGTGCCACCATCGACGGTCGCATTGATTACAAATCGGGCGTCGGCGTCAAAGCGAACTTGATCCAACGGGACAGGACGCGAGGTGTCGGTGCCTTGGGAATCAGGTTCTTCCAAGAATCCATAAATCAGGAACGATTCGCCGTTGCTGTCTTCACCTGGGGTCACTTCGAAGGTCAAGCCTTGTACCGGTGCATTGATAAAGACCGGAATGCTCAGAGCATCAAAGACATTGTCCAGCGTATCTTCATTTCCGTTGGGTGCTTCAGGCACACCGCCGGCGATGACTGGGCCAAGGCCGCCGATGTCGTTGAACACTTCGGCTGGGTCTGCTGCATTGGGATCAAATGATCCAATCGCTGGCCGGTTACCGAGGAAAATGTCCGAACCACCATTTGGGTTCGGCAGCGAGCGGCTTTCGTAATCGACGTCGTAGCGTTGACCCACTGGGTTACTGCTGCTGTCAACACCTTGCAGCACGTTGTCGGTGCGGAACTCTTTGTTCGTAACCGCAGCATCATTGAAGGGGAATTCACCCACTCCTGCAACGCTGATCACAGGTTGGATCAAGATCGTAGGCTGATTCACGCCAACTGCATCATTGCCACCAAAGCGAACTTGCAAGAAGAAGTCGTTGGCATTCGCTGCTGCCAAGCGTGTCACCTGAACCGTGGTTCCCGCATCAAGAAACAGGCCATTCGCATCGCTAAGCGATTCCAGTGCCGTTTTCAAGGTGCCGGTGGGGTCCGCAGTGAAATCAGCAGCCGCGATCCGAGCTTTTCCGGTACTGACCTGACCCCCTGCCGACGTCAATGAAACGTCCAAGGAAAGGGTTTTGGTCGGATCGTCAATCTGTTGGCCGACCGTGATCTGCTGCGTCTCGGCAATGATCGGCGTGATCAGGCTGGGAGCATTGGTGGCGCCGGAAATCCCGATGTCGGCAACCAATTGGAATACCCCTTGGCGGAACCGAACGTCAACCGTTTGGCCATTTCCAGTGGGCAGAGTGAAGATTTTGTCTTCACGAAGGTCGAGGTAACCGACTTCCAATTCAAAAACTTGTCCAACCGCGACGTTGTATGCGCCGTTGGCGTCACGGGGCAGCTCAACACTGTTACCGTCGCGAGCGCTCAATTGCACTTCAAGCAGCGGTTCGCCGGCCCCTTCGCCCATGCGGTTCAGTGTGTTGATCACGGACAAGGCATCCGCAGCGGTAACGCGGTTGTCGCCGTTGACATCCACGAACGCTTTGATCTCTTCCCCTTGACCGACTTCGGAAGAGTTTCCGCCGTTACGGTTGAGATGGTTGATAATCGTCAACGCATCCATGGGAGTAATCCGCATGTTGTTGTCGACGTCATGCGAGAGAAAGTAGTTATGAGCGGCTGCAAAGTCGCCTGCGAGAAGTTCCCGTCGCTCAAGCGCTTCGCTGCTCAAACGTCGTGTGGTCCTTTGACCACGTTGGACTTGATCGTTAGAACGTTTGTCGGCCCTCAGCCATCCGGAGCGACGGAGCAAGTGACGCAGATGTTTCATCTGTTTTTCTCAGGAAGATGAAGGAGATTTTCGGGGAAAACTCAATGCCGAACACGACTGACACAGTCAAGTGATTCGGTTAGAGCTTGGATTTAGATCGACATAGAGTGACCAAGTCGAAAAAACATACGAACCAGCCTATCTTATCTGGCGTTCCTAACTTATCAACATCCAGGGCAATCTATGCGGGCTAGCGACACTATGTAGTCGTTTAGAGATCGCAATATTCAAAAGGTTCCGATTTTTCCACCGGAAAATAATTTCGATTCGTTAGATTGCGGAGATTGATGAGGTCAGGTTGCTATCAGTCAAGGTGTCTGAATCGATCGACTCGGACCCCATTGTGCTTAGCGACTTTTCATTCACAACTAAATTCTGGGGGAACTTTTCCGAGATTTCTTCGGATAAAGGAACAATATGAGGCTGTACGGGGGCAGTCATCGCGATCCGTGAAATTTTGAGATTTTGGTGATCCGATCGGCCGTTTGACTCGGCCAGTAATCGATTCGCTGCAAATCGGTGTTGGTTTTCGCCTTGAGCAACCTCGGTCGAACCCGGCCATTGGGCAAAAACAGTGTCGAGCAGCGTCTGTGATCGCACCTGGACGCTGTTCGGAGGGGCGTTTCGTGCCTGTGACTCAGTCGCCAGCGACGTATCGCCGTGTGACGTTAGCTCTGCAATTCCGCTCGAATCTTGCACCAACAGCACTTCGGAGTGGATCTCTCCCTCACCGGCACTGCCATCGGCGGTCAATG
>CAXBHV010000797.1:0-4180 GCA_963974855.1 uncultured Rhodopirellula sp.
AGCAGCACGCTCAGCAATGTCGCCCCCACGGCCCACACCACCAACATCGACTCCCAATCGGTTCGTGGCTGGATCGGTTTGGCCAACAACCGTGCTGGCACGTTGACCACCAACAAGACGGGGATCACAAAGGTAAAGAAGCCGTACAGCGGGGTACCCCAGCCGCGGTTGTAAATTTCCATCGGATAGCGACTAAAGTTGGTGATGTAAAACCAGAAATTATAGAGCGTTTGATTGCGGCCCAACCAAATGCTCGTCGCGCTCAACGAGATCATCAAACTGTACATGATTGCCACGCCGCAGCCGATAAACACGACGTACAGCACCGCTGACAACAACGTGGGAACCATCGGATTGACTTCACGCGTTGCCAGCGAATAGAGAGCCGCGACTAAGATGACCAAGCCGGCTGCGAAATTCGATAACGCGCTCCAGTCGATTCGCCGAAACGAAATCAAGAATTGAGTGTCGATCGGTTTTAACAGCGCAAAGTCCAATCCGCCGGTACGAATTAGTTCGCTGAATTCTTCCGCATTGGGCATGAAAAACGCTTGCACCAAGCTGTTGACAAACCAAGTGGTCGCGAGAAAGACAAAGAACTTGTCACGGTCCCAACCTGATCCTTCGCCAATTGTATTGGTGTACTGGAAAATGATCATGTAGAAGCCGACGTTCATCAACGTCCACCCAACACTGCTGATGCATTGCAGAAAGAAGTTCATGCGGAACGTCATGTCACGCACCAGCGAATTGCGGGCAAACGTCAGGAACACTTTCCAGTAGTTTGGCCCAATTTTGGACGTTTCGTTAGCGATTTGTGTTGCCATCAAACTAGCCTCCATATCCGCTGTAACGTTTCATGCCACGTGAATAGGCGAACCGGCACACGACAATGAAAAAGACCAACCAGGCGAATTGAACTCCCAATTCCATCGGCAAAGCGTCGGGTTCGACTTTGCCCAGGAAAATTGCTGCAGGGAAATACGCTAGATACTTAAACGGCAAAAATTGGACGAACGGTTCAATGCCGTCGGGCAGCAGCGTTAGTGGAAACATGTGTCCCGACAAAAAGAAGCTAAACAACATGAACACAAACAGCAGCGATGAAACTTCGAGAAACCAAAAACCGATCATGCCGATCGAAGCTTCCATAAAGAAGCCGATCAAGAAACCCATGATCAGTGACGCGGAAAAGGCGGCGAACACGGGCAGCGACGGCCAACCGTCGACGAAATAACCGCGGCACAGAAAAAAGACCAGCGCAAACGGGGCGATCGCGACAACGTAATAAGTCAACTTGTGTGCGATTCGCGTCAACAACAAGAACCCGATCAAGTCAATTGGTTGAATCAGATAGCGTTTGATCTCGCCGTCGCGAATCTGCTGTGCAATTCCGGACGCCAAATTGGGCATGCTGGAAAAGGCCCGTGCGACCATCGTTAGCAAGTAATAGGCGATAATTTCTTTGAAGCCAAACTTGCCGATCGTGACCTCCTCGCCGCTCTTGCTGGCCTCGATCGAATCGAACACGGCGTACCACAGGAAAATCTGCGTGATGATCGGCAGAAACCGCATCAGTGTTCCGAGGGCAAAGTCGCCTCGATAGACCAGACGTTCCTCGAGCGCGGTGCGCAGAATCACCCACCAAGTCGACAAACGCCATCCCAACCCGCTGTTGTGATGCGGCGGGCTCCATTGTTCTTCGGCGGTAGTGGACATCAGGAATCGTAGGGTGTGAAGTTAAACGGCTTTTAGGGCATCTCAAAATAGCGAGCCAGCTCGCGTATCCTACCCAAGCAGCCCCGAGAAAATAAGTGCGACAGATTCGCTTCTACTCCCTCCCCCAGTCGGGTGCCAATGTCGCAGATTACTCCCGCGATCATAGGGTGCCCAATGTCGTTGATCGCTCCGCGATTAAAACGTGCTGTAGAATGGTAGGTTGCGAATCGATCATTTCTATTCGCTTCACGTCATGATCGCGGAGGGATCAACGACGATTTAATGACGATTCTTAGCTGGAGACCGTCATGCAGGGCGAGTTTTTTGACCCTAAGGCCGAGTTGCTGGTCCATGATCGCTTGCGTCCCCACTGGTCTCAGGCGGGCGCGATCGTGTTCGCTACGTTTCGCTGTATCGATTCCATTCCCAAAAGTGTGATACAGCGATGGGATCGTGAGAAAAATGATTGGCTCCAGCGACGCGGTTTACTCCAATCGCGGCATTGGTCCGATGTGCTTCCGAAGCTCGACGCACCGCTGACTGCTGAGTTTAGCAAGCAATTTAATCGTTGCCGCGAGGATTTCCTCGACACTTGTCGCGGGCGTTGCCTGTTGCGTCGACCCGAGCTGGCAATGATTGTTGGCGATGCCCTAATGCATTTTGACGGAGAACGCTACGCCTTGGGAGACTTCGTCGTGATGCCCAACCACGTGCATTTATTAGCGGCATTTCCCAACGCGGATGCCATGGAGCGACAGTTTGATTCGTGGCTCCACTTCACCGCGTTTCGAATTCATCAAGCGATTGGCGAACGGGGACATTTTTGGCAGCAGGAGCCGTTTGATCATCTGGTCCGCAGTCTCAATCAGTACGAGTATCTGGTTAAGTACATCGAAGAAAATCCCCGTAAGGCGAGGTTGAAACCTGGCGAGTACCTTTACCACCGTGCCCAATGTCGTTGATCGCTCCGCGATCAAAACGTGCGTCAAAGTTGCAAGCTGCGGATGGGGTAGAATGTTTTTTCTCGCTTCACGTACTGATCGCGGAGCGATCAACGACATTGCGTAATGATCGCTGGAGCGATCAACGACTATAATGCCCTGCCTTCCCCTTTTTTACTGCAAGGACTCTCCATGACCCGACCTACCCTGTTGCAATCACTTTCGCTCTTAGTTTGCCTTTCCTTAGCAAACGCCTCCGTCCTCTCCGCTCAGCAACCGGCCAGTACTACCGAGCCGCTGTGGCCTGATGGGATCCCGGGCGTCACGTTGACCGGAGTGGGCGACGTGCCTGAATTGATCATTACCAAGGCCGATTCGGACTCACCCTCCGCTGCGGTCGTGATCCTGCCGGGGGGCGGATATGGCGGCCACGCGATGGGACACGAGGGGCATGAGTTTGCTGCTTGGTTCCATTCGATGGGAATGTCCTCGGCGATTTGCACCTACCGCCTGCGTGGCAAAGGGAACGATGGCAAGGGATACGGACACCCAGCACCGATGCAAGACGCTCAGCGTGCCATCCAAACGCTGCGGGCTCGTGCCAAGGAACTAAACATCGATCCCAATCGAATTGGCGTGATCGGTTTTTCTGCTGGCGGCCATCTTTGTTCCACCGTCTCGACTCACTTTGCCGATGCCGATCCGTCGTCAAAAGATCCGGTGCAACGCGTTTCTTCGCGTCCCGACTTTAGTATTTTGTGTTACGCCGTGCTGTCGCTCGGTAAGCCGCACACCCACAAGGGAAGTCAGCGTAATTTGTTGGGCGACAATCCCGATCCCGCATTGCTGGCTTCGTTGGACACGCCGACGCAGGTGAGCGAGAAAACACCGCCGACGTTTTTGTTTCACACCGCCAAAGACACCGCAGTGCCTGTTGAAAACAGCCTGCTGTATTACCGAGCTTGTGTCGATCACAAAGTGCCAGTCGAAATGCACTTGTTCAATGACGGAGCCCACGGGCTAGGGTTAGCCAAGAAGGTTGACGGAGCGAATCAGTGGCCGAGTTTGTGTCAAACTTGGCTAACGCGCTTGGGTATGGTCAAACCGTAGCGGTTTGTTGTTAGCGTCGTCCCACGACAATCAACGCGATCACGATTCCCACGGCAACCAGCGACGTAATACCCAGTGGGACTCGCTCGAGCACCAACAGCGGCAATCCGATCGTTAACATTCCGCCTCCGACAAAGGGGGCGGAAAGCGGGGCCGCCAGTGCATAGTTTTCCGCGGCGTCGGTATCCAAGTCGGGATCGACAAGACGCAGCAGAACAAACCCGGTCGCGGTCACCCCGGTCGACATCCCGTAGTTGATCAAGCCGAGTTCAAACCAGTGGTCTCGCGGTAATATCCAGCGTGAAATCAACAGCAAGCAGACCCCGGTCCAGATCGCTCCGACAATCGCCAGGATCGAAAAGGGAACGATCATCGTTGCCACCGCGGCAATGTTCAGTGACGCAATCGCG
>CAXBHV010000798.1:0-4180 GCA_963974855.1 uncultured Rhodopirellula sp.
CACCATTGCAGCCGGAGTTTACCCTTCGTCCCGTCCCGCACAGCCGACGGGAATGACACCGTCGCCTCGCCGCGACTTTGCACCGAACGTCCCCATGGCCGAAGACGCCGCATGGCGAGAACAGCTTCGTCGTGAAGTTCAACAATGGCGGAAACGTCAAGAAGATTGCGATCGACGCGAATCGCATTGCTCACAACGTGAACACGAGCTTCGCGGTCGTGAAACTGAACTGTGGTCACGCGCCGAAGATCTTTACAAACGCGAATCTCGCTTGCTGTCCGACGAATCCAACTCGCGGACGATCCAAACCAAGTACGAGCAAAAGAAGGCCGAAGTCGCTCGGCTGACCGAAGAAAACGAATCGCACCAACGGATGTTGGCCAAACGCGAAGTTGAATTCAAAGGTCTCGAGGATAACTATCGCCGCCAAGTCGAAGAAGCCGCTCGGCAATTGACTCAGTCGCAAGAACAAGCCAAGGCCGCGACCGATGCGATCCACCGCATGCGAGAGCAGTTCAACAACCTGAACGCGCAACTTGAAACGCTGTCGGCGAACCAAGAGGTTCTGACGCGTGAAGAGATCCAGAATCGCGAAGAACATCAACGCATCCAACGTGAACTCGAAGAATCGCGAAACGAGGCAATCGAAGAGCGTGAAAAGAGCGAGACGCGTCGCGCCGAAGCGGAAACTCGATTGGCCGAAGTGACTCGCGAGCTTGACTTGATCCGCGATCAACGCGAATCCGAGCAACGCGTCGTCGCCGAAAGCGAAGTGGTTGCCCAGCAGCTGCGGGATCAAATCGAAGACCTGCAACAAACGGTATTTCGCACCAGCGAAGAGTCGTCCGAACTGCGGAACAATTACGGCGAAGCGCGTGAAACGATTCAGCAGCTCGAGTCACTGCTTTCTGAAAGCGGAGAACGACACGAATCGGATCGCAGTAGCTGGTTGGCCGAGGCAGAGCACCTGCACCAATCGGTCGAAGCCTTGTCGATCGAGCTAGCCAACGCCCATCGCGAATTGTCCGAACTGCGTGACGTCAATAACGAAGTGACTCACCGGATCGACGAAATCACGAAACAACGCGATCAAGCACTTGCCGAGGTTCAGGTCCGACCAACCTCCGAAGCGTTTGATTTGGTCTCCGCCGAATTGGGAGCGACCACCGAACAGCTCAGCCGCATGCGAACGCAATACGAAGAAGCGATCGCCGATTTACAAGACGCGTTCGCTGATCGTGGAGCTTTGGCCCTTGATTCACCAGTCCGCGAAACGCCAGCTCTCGACAATCCAACTCTCGAGACACCATCGAGTTCGACGTCGAATTTGTCTGCTTTTCCGGCATTTAATTTGGGCTCTAGCAGCCCCGTTGGTCTGACGTCACTGTCCGAACTGAGCGGCAGCGATAACGACGATCAACATGCAAACGAAAATGGCTTCGCAAGTGAAAGCGAGCTAGCAAGCGAGATCATCGCCGAAGCTTCCTCGATCGAAGAGTCCACATCCTACGATGCGGCCAACCCGGATGACACAGATTTCAAAGCGGGCGATGAACCCAATTTTGTCAGCCAAAAGGATGATGGATCGGCTGTGTTGTCTGAATTCGCAGACGACAACGAAGCTTGGCCGACCTACCAGACGCCATCGCTGCACGATCAAGAAGAACCTGCTGCACCCGGTGAACAGGCTCAGTGGATGGTTGAAGAAGTCGCGGACGAAGCGGCGTCGGAGATTGTTGAGCCGACTTTCGATTCAGCCAGTGAAGACGTGAGTGAAGACGTAAGCGAATTCGCGGTCGATAGCACCAGTCAGCAGAGCACTAGCGACGAGAATTACGGATATGAAAGCCAAGCCGTTTTCGACGAGAACGCTGGAGTTGATGCCGCGATCCAGGATTCGCAGTCAGAGCATCTGCAAGCGGACAACCAGACGTTCGAAGAAGAGGATGTGTCGATCAGCACTTGGGGCACTCCATCCGAATTGCTCGAAGACCAGGACGTGCAAAGCCATCACTCGGAAGAGGAGTCGGACGAGACACCTTCGGTTAGCTGGGCCACTCCATCGCAACTTCTCGACGAACAAGCGACTGCCGACGAGCCTGAGTTGAGCCACTCGTACGATAACGAAGATGAAGACCCGAATGTTTCGGTTAGCAGCTGGGCGACACCATCGCAACTTCTCAACGAAGAAGCGACCGCTGACGAACCCGAACTGAGCCACTCGCACGACGAAGAAGACGAAGACCCGAATGTTTCGGTTAGCAGCTGGGCAACACCATCACAGCTTCTCAACGAAGAAGCGACCGCTGACGAACCCGTGCTGAGCCACTCGCAGGACAATGAAGACGAGGATCCGAGTGTTTCGGTCAGCAGCTGGAAGACTCCCTCGCAGCTTCTCGAGGAAGAAGCGAATGCTGAGGAACTGGCACTAAGTCACCCGCACGACGACGAACATGAAGATCCCAGTGTTTCAGCGAGCAGCTGGGCAAGTCCATCGCAACTACTCGACGAAGAAGATGTGACACCTGCCGAATCCGATGTCGACGACGCCAGCATTGCGATGTTCCGCAACGATACAGAGGCCAACTCGGTTTCGGAACATCAATGGTCCGCTGACGAAGTGAACGGTGAAGCGAGTGAAGACGCAGGCGTGCTGGATGACCAGCACTCAGCCGACGCAGAGCAAGACGATCCATACGGTTCGCTCGGCTCGTTGGCAAGCCAGCTAATCCAAGACATTGAAGCGGAAAAGGCCGAGTCGTCACCGGATCAGTATGACGACGTGGAAGCGACCTATCATTCTTCGGACGAAGCCGGCTTGAACTCGCCGGTCGAAGATACCGACGAACACTCGTCGCTTGACTTGGTTCACCAGGATGTTGCTGACCAAGATGACGCCGAAGTGGTAGACCATACGAGTGCATGGTCTTATGCCGATTCGCAAGAAAGTGGTCTCGAAGAGTCGAGCGACGACTACTCGAGCGAACGACTTGATGACCTGACCGCAATGGATGACGCGGAAGACGAGGCAGCGGCGACGGACGAAGCGACTGTGATGTCCAGTGACACCGTGGTGGGCAATGGACAAGAGGCGACGGGCCAGGAGGAGGACGAGGATTCGATCGAAGCCTACATGAACCGACTGCTGAAACGGGTTCAAGGGGAATCCACTCAGCCCAGCGAGTCGGGCTCGACAAGTAGCTCGTCAACCAAGACATCGACTTCGAGTTCCGTTACGGGTTCCGCGATCACCGCATCAGCGATTGGGGCAGCGGCGGCCACGGCAGCGGCGACAGAAGCGGGTGAGCCGGACTTTATCGATCCCGACGAACCGATGGTGCCTCGGTCGCAAGCACCCGAGAAGACGAGCAATTTGTCAGCGATGCGAGACTTGGCCAACCAATCGGCTCGCAATGCCATTTCGCGAAGTACTCGTGTGCAAACACGAGACATACAGCTCAAAGCAATGTCAAAGTTTGCACAGACGGGAGTTGCGATTCTGTGTGCTGCGGCGATGATTTTCTTCACCACGTGGTCGCTGCGTTACATCGCCGCAGTCGCGATTGTGGTGATCGGATTTGTCTGTGCCAATGAAGGGTTCGTGTTGCTCGTGGAAGCAAAGAAACGGCTGAAGTCAATCGAGGCTGATGCGGCACGCGATGCCGAAGAAGCCGAGCCAAGCGAAGAAGAGTTGGCGGCTAAAGCCGAAATGGCTGCCAAGCTTGAAGCGAAACTCGATCTTGCCGTTCAGACCAAGAAGTCATGAACTTGAACAAAGAAATCTCTGGTCAGGACTTGAACCTGATCCGCACCGACCTCGCCAATGAACGCACGTTGTTGGCGTATGGTCGAACCGCCTTGATGGTTGCGGGCACCGGAGTATCGATTCTGCAATTCTTTTCTGTCACGCTTATCTATCACATCATCGCGTGGCCGCTGATCATAAGCGGATTTGTCATCGGTGTCGTCGGCGTCGTCCGCTTTGCCAAACTAAGTCGCCGCCTGCACGGCGATTGAACGTTCTCTTTCAGCCACTTCATGCTTTTGCATTCGGCTGCACCCCATCATGCAACGCTGAGAAGCATTTTCTCCTATAGAGTTTGTGCTAATTTAGCGTAGCGGAAGTCGTCAACGGCTTGTTGATTTAGTGAGCCGTGACGCGTCAGCGGCCGGGTCCCGC
>CAXBHV010000799.1:0-4180 GCA_963974855.1 uncultured Rhodopirellula sp.
GTTCCGCTACGAAATGCTTCACAGCGTTGGCCCAAACGGCTAACGGGATTTCACCTCATGATTTCTGCCTACCTGCTTACGTGAATCAAAGATCTGAATTTGATCAGTCAAAAAATGAAAATCTGTAGATTTTCTTAGTTTCACGTCGCGATTGGTCCGGCGGTTGCTTCACTGGCATAGGTAAGAGGCCGCAATCTGGCTTCGGAAAACACTTTATTCAAGGATCGAATCATGTTAGTGCTCAGCCGAAAAGTGGGTGAAACCATCCAAATTGGAACCGACATCACCTTAACCATCAACCGTGTTTCGGGTGGCCGAGTTCAAATTGGAATCGAGGCACCCCGCGAAGTTGCCATTCGTCGTGGTGAGTTACCTGCGGCGACCAAGGACACGACTTCGCTGCAGTTGGTTGCGATGATCACTGAATTGGCGAACGCAGAAACGCAAGTTCTGAATCTCTCGTCATAAATCGCTTCCTCAGCGATTCTTGCTCGCAAGTACGAAGCAGTTTGCTGAGGGTAGTGAATCTTGTTGAAGGTCCTTCGCTCGGGATCTTTAGCCAAGGAGAAGAACGGATCAATAAACCGATCCACACCCAAACGCATGGATGATGCGTTTAGTGTTTTTGTCACAACGAAAGCGACGCCGTGTTCGCCGGACATCGTCGTTACACTTCGTGTGACTTTCCGTCTTGCTCGTAAACCACTTTGTAAAGATTACGTTGGCGATCGTTCCAATTTTGGACTGAACCGGCTTCGCGGTGGCGACGCAACTGTTCAAAATCCAAGTCGTGGATGATCACCGTTTCGACATTCGGATTGCATTCTGCTGCGATTCCGTCTCGAGCAAATTCCACGTCTGCTGGCGTGAAGATCCCTGACTGAGCGTAGTGGATGTCCGAGTTCTCGACGAAGGGTAGGTTTCCGGTACAGCCCGAAATCGCCACGTACAAGTGATTCTCGATGCAGCGAGCCTGCGCACAATAACGCACTCGCAAATAGCCGTGACGTGTGTCGGTGTTGAACGGCACAAAGATGATCTGGGCGCCTTTCTGTGTCGCGATTCGAGTCAACTCGGGGAACTCGATGTCGTAACAAATCTGGATTGCGATTGGCCCACAATCGGTTTCGAATACCTCGACTGATTTGCCTGGATTCACTCCCCACCATTTTCGTTCACTTGGCGTGATGTGGATCTTGTATTGTTTCCCGATCGAACCATCGCGGCGGAACAAGTAGGCGATGTTGTAGAGCGTTCCATTTTCGATCACAAACTGTGATCCGCCGATCACGTTGATGTCGTATTTGACCGACATCTCCGTTTCCATCCTCACTTCTAAGGGCTAGAAACCTGTGCATTGCTGAGCGAATTCATCGAAACCGCTAATCGTTCGCAATTGGTACTGGACGACACAGACGCGAATGGGCTCGACGACGTGATGGAAACGGCGTTTCGCACCGGGGACATATTCGATATTGCTCCAAATCGCGTGGGTGGCGTAGCCACACGATTCGGTATCCGATGGCAAATAGTTGGGCGTCAAACCGCGAACGATAAATCCATTGGAAAGCTGGGCGGTTAATACCGGATCGTAGTTCTCTTTTTCGACCACCGAATCGATGTATTGGCGTGCCGACATCGTGTCGGCGTGTTTGTGGTAACCGGGAATCCGCCCGCCGATGATGATCTGGGACAGATTCTTTTGGCGACACAGTTCTTTGCGGGCATCGTACAGTCGCCGCGACAATTTCATACCGCGGAATTCGGGATCGACCATGATCTCGATCCCATACAGCGTGTCGCCTTTGGGTTTATGGTTGCGAATATAGCCGCCATCGGCGATCGCTTTCCAGTTATGCCACTCCAGCGCCGAGTCGTATTCCAATATCAAACTCGACGACGATGCCGCTAATTTACCGTCGATTTCCACGCAGATTTGGCCTTCGGGGAAAATCGCCAACTGACTTTCAATCTGGTCGCGGCCCCACGGTTCCATTCCCGGAAAGCAGCGTCTGGAAATCTCGACCAACGCATCGTAGTCGTCGATGGTCAACGGACGCACCACGATCTTCCATTCAAATTTAGCTAGATCAAGCGGTTCCATTACTGTCATTCCTAATAGGTTTTGTCTGCGAGTTCACGACGGCATGTCGAGTTCTGTCGCGTTTAGATCAACTTCGAAAGCATCATCGTGGCGAGCCCCAACACAAGGAAAAATCCACACATGTCGGTGACCGTGGTCAGCAGTGGCCCACTGGCGACGGCCGGGTCAAAACCAAATCGCTTCAGCAGCAAAGGTACCACCCCGCCAATCGATACTGCCACAATTGTATTCGCGAAAAGGGCGATGCCGACAACCATTCCGAGGTACGGATTGCCGTTGAACATTACCGCAACGACTGCAACGAGCACCCCCAGCGCCGATCCGTTGATCAGTCCCACCGAAACCTCTTGCCACCAAACTCGTAACATTTCGGTGGGCCGGACCAATCCAAGTGAAAGTTCTCGCATACTAACCGCGACGGCTTGGTTGCCGCTGCATCCACTCATATCACTAATGATCGGCAAAAATACGGCAAGGGCAATCACCGCTTGCAATGTATCTTGAAAGTAGGCGATCACAGCTGCGGCGCCGATGTTTAAAAACACATTGATACTCAACCAGCTCAAACGTCGTCGGGCTCTTAACCAGATTGGCATCGTACGAAGTTCCTCGCCACCGACGATCCCTTGGCTCTTTAGATAATCGCTTTCCGCAGCACGCGTTTCTTCGTAATGCACTGCCTCGCGGTGCACGATTCCTTGCAATTTGCCCTGCTCGTCGACCACGGGCACGGCGAGGTAATTATGTGAATCAAACAGCTCGATCAAATCGTCAAGCGGTGCCGTGGCTTGAACCGAAATTGGATCTCGAATCATCAAATCGGCGAGTTGTTCTGCGCGTTTGACAAACAATAAGTTTTGCATCGGCAAGACACCGACCAACCGATCCTGGTCGTCACAAACGTAGGCGTAGCGAACATCAAAGTCGCTGTAATCTTCACCGTGCTCGCTCAGATCGTGGATCACATCGCGAACCGACATTTGATCGTTGAAGCGAAGCATCTCGCGAACCATCATGCCGCCCGCTTCATCATCTTCGTACGATGACAATTCGCGAGCCGAAGCGGCCTCGTCACTTGGCAATTCGTCCAAAATTGCTTCGGCTTGCTCGTCACTTAGGTCACCCAGCAAGTCGGCTTGCTCGTCGCTTGGCAATTCTTGGACGATTGCCGCCGCAGTCGTGGTGTCCAGCAGCGCCAGCATACGAGCCGCTTCCACCTCCGGCAAATGACTGATCAGCTCCGCCGCGTCGGCGGCATTGAGCGCCTCGAGCACCTGCATTTCTTCGGACTCATCAAGCCGGCTGAGGGCAAGGGCTTGGTCGGCAGTCGAAAGCTGGGATACGTAATCTTCGAGCTGGACGTTGCTCCCTTCTTGAGCCAAACGCAACAATTCTTCCCAAGGACGATCGTCCACTTGGGCTACACCGGACGATGATTCATCAGAGCTGGGCATCAACGACTCTTTCGTGGATGGAGAAAACACTTGATAGCATTACTCGGCGACTGCTAGCGACGCGCGTGCGAGTGAAATTGGATCGGTCACAATAGGACGGCAAGTCGTTTGGGATGTCTCGACGCGATTCGCTTCCACCCTTCAGTGGAAGTTTTGATAGCGACAGGGGCGTTCGCGTTCAAGACGGCGGCATGCACAAGTGACCAGCTTGACGAAATTTTCCGGAAACCGAAACCGCAGCTCGCCAAGGAAGTGGCAAGATGCTTTCCAATGGAAAATTAATTGCCGCTAAGAGCGGTATCCGAAAAGGGGTCTGACCCTCTCCGGCCAGGCAAAAAACTCATCAAAACGACTCGCTTCCAAAGGGGCAGACCCCTTTTCGGATACCCTCTAAGAACAACAACTTTCGAGCGAAATCGATTGTTCAAAAAGTTTTAGAAGGGGCTGGTAGACGATCGGTTCGCGGTACTTTTGTTCGATTGCAACCGCTTCGCGAAGCAGGCTGTGGGCCAAAATCCGATCGCCCGCTTCGGATGCTCGCAGCGCTTGTTCGCCGAGTTCTTCAGCCAACGCAGCGTCACGTTCCACCGTGACCAACCAAATGGCAGCATTGCCCCAACAG
>CAXBHV010000800.1:0-4177 GCA_963974855.1 uncultured Rhodopirellula sp.
GAAAGTTATTGACTATCAATACGGTCCCAGCGTTACCACAGATGGTAACCTCTGTTTCGGATGCCACATACGAGCCATCCTCTGAACGTGCTGAGTACTCCGTACCGTCAATTTCAATCTTGCCAGTTGGACGAAGCGGTGATGTTACGATCGCAATTGCGTTGTGGAGATGCCCAAGTGCCACCCAATCGCAATCGCGATGGTGCCGGCGAACGCTAGCAGTGGTGCAGTAACATCGGGCATTTGAATAGCAGAACGGTAGGGGTTTGCTGGCGGCGGGGATTAACATGCAAGTAAACGAAAAAGCGTGCATCTCCGCACGGTTATCCGTCGTCGGGTCGGTCCAGCATGTCGATCCAACAGTCTGGCAGTGCTTCTCGCAGACGGTCCAGGCCAAGTCGCGTAATTCGCGTTTGTTTAACATGAATTTGCGAAAGAGAACGCATGGAACAAAGTGTATCAACCGAAGCATAGGATACTCGCGAGCCCCGAATGGAAATGTGAGTTACGGAGCAATCGCGAGCGAATGCTAACCCGGCGTCGTCAATCGGGCAGTAGGACACGCCGATTCGCTTGACGGACGAATGTGTCCGCAGGGCTTGGAAAAAGACGCCAGTTAGTTGCTCGTTGCCCTGATAGGTGATCTCGACCAGAGACGGATGCGAAATCAAGTTTGCCATGCCAGTATCTGAGATTCCCGCAGCGGCAACCGGATGGTTAAACGACGTGTAGAACCGGAGGTTCGTCAACGCAAGGACAAGGTTAGTGTGGTGGTCAGTAAGCTTTTCCCGGATGTAGAGCTTAACGATGCGGCCAGCATCGTCGATAGCAAAGCGACCTGAAAGTGCGTCGAGCTTCTGGGCTGCATCAAGCTCATGATCCAAAGGCGAGAAGTCGCGGAGCTTTAGGCGGTCACGAGCAATCGTCATCGGGCGGTGATTGGTTTAGTCGGATAACGGTAGCCGTTGTATGGCTAAAAGAGGGGCAATAGATTTTCCATTTCAAAAAAATGCACAAGCTGCTTCTTGAACCATTACTTGTTCTGTCGCCTGGGTTGCTGCGTCAGCGGCGAGAACGGCATGGCCAGCAAGGCGACCGAAAAGCGTGCTGGCAATCGTAGCAATGATCGGTGTGCTGCGTCTCTCAGGGCCAACAACCACAGTTTCGTACATCGCGGGCTGGAGCTGAATCTGAACGCGAAATTCCTTTTCCCCAGCGTGGTCACAGACAAAGCAACCACGTGAATCCCAAAACGCCGGATCGTCAAATATCTCGACGATCATATGTTCAGCGGCCATCGACTTCAGTTGACGCAGCGATGGAACCTCAAAACTCGCCCCGCAAACGCAGCGAATTGAACGTCCACATTGTGCTGATGTAACCCTGTGGCGATGGCCGCATTGGCATTGTGCTCGCATTGTGGTTTCTCAACTACTGAGGTTAATGTGGACAGGATTGTGATTCATTCTGGTTGGGTAACGTTGGTCGTGACGGGGCTGCGACGAGAGATCTTCCATTGCCAAAAAACATGACTTCGCCGCGCACGTGCACGGATTTGTTATTTGCTGGCCTGGATCGAGCGTGCGGAATCGCGGTCGGGAGGCGTAACAAGCTCAACGATGTGCCCGTCGAGGTCATGCACCACCGCGCGCCGCCCCCAATCGGTATCAGCAGGCGGAGTACGCAATGTAGCACCAATTTCAAGTAGCATACCGACGACGCTATCAACATCATCGACATTAAAGCCGATTCGTGTTTTCGTCGTCGTATCGTCGGCAGAACGTGCCGGATAGATTTCGAACACGAACCCGTTGACAGAAGATGCATAGTGTTCAGGTCCGTTGCCATGGGCGTGCTTTGTGAACAGCAGGCCCATTCGTGAATAGAACTTCGACGCCCGTTCGATGTCAGGTGATCGCAAGACAAGCAGGTTGCAAATTGGCGGTGCGGCATACATGGCTAGGGTCTCTGAATCGCGGAACCGCGAACATCTATAATCAAACAACGTCACCGATCACGCGGTCGCGACCAGTGGTCTACTATTGTTGTAAAACGCAGTTCGGCAACTCGCGTGAATCGTCGTGTTTCGCCGTTCGTTTGGGTTTACGGACGCTCTTGTACCGGGTTAGAAATTCCCTCTATGGAGTTGCGTTTCCGCAATGCCTCCAGCCGATTTCTTTCCAATCTTTCAGAGAAGTGGCGCATTTGTTTACTGCGCTCTAGCTGCTGTTTTTCTTCTCGAAGCAGCTTGGGATAATCGGGATTCCCAGGGCCCCAAGCTGCAGCGATGGACGGAAACTGCTTTAGCAATTTCCATATTTGTTTGTGCCCCGCAATCGTGGTCCTGATATTCAGTGCGCCGGACTTCGGAAGCGGGTGAACACGTAGTAATTTCTGTTCTGTCGTTGCTTCGATGAGCTTTATGAGCACGGAAGGATCGAACGTCCCATCAGCCGTCCATACCGGCGTCGCTTTCACGACATAAGTGAAGCTCAGGGTAGCCTCGCTAACCTCCGCAACGTCATCGGCTACCGCTTGCGCCGCAATAAACAATGTCATTAGAGTTAGGATCGCGACTCGCATTCCGATTTGCTTCCTCTGATCATGATTTTCGTATTGACTCATCTGTTCGTCGCTACTTCGGACAACTGCGGTGCCGAACGATCGCGAACACATTTTGTCAGTTCCAATGCTAGTTCGCGTAAGGCGTTTACGAAGCGAAAAAAAGTGAAAACTCCTACGAGTAATGCAGTACCCAAGAATAGATATGGGATCCATTGGACATCGCCCTGGCCATTTTTACCCGTTTGAGACATTGCAATTGTCGTCACGTAAAATGCACCATAGAGAAAAACACAAAAAAGAATCAACGTGGTGCTTGAGCCAAATTTACGAGCAACGATGTGATTGCCAAGAAGCGAAGACGTTTGTCGTGCAAAACACATAAAAAGAAGCAAACCGATAACTTGGATTGCTGTGTTAGCAATCCCTCCTGCTGCTACGATTTGCGACACCTCACCTTGAGATCGGGTGATGATCGTACTATACCCGAACAAAGCAATCAAAACGGCGAGCGAAAGTCCTGTAAGTGCGGCAGAGATCTGCGCGCAGAGCTTACCACCAAATTCAGTTGGCACAGAAGCGGTTAAGACTTGTCCAACGAGTACAAGCAACCAAACATATCCTAAGAGCAAGGCTACCGCTGTTTCCAATTGCCATAGCTTGATTGGCCCCAACCCGAACGACGCGATGCCAAAGGCCAAAACAGGCGATGCGCATACTAAAATCAACGAACTCATTATAGCGAAATAGATAAGCTTCACGCCCAACAGCGTTTTGCGAAGTGGTTGAAGTTCAGGCATTGAATTCATGTCAATAGAATATGGGAAAGTGTAGAGGAGCGTTGTCGCGTCACTGGCCCGAGCTGCAAAATCGTGCTGCGAAAAATTTGTGTCCAAAGAACGGTGCTTTCGATGTTGATTGTAAGTGCAAACAATGTGTGTCCATGAAGCCTAACGAAACATACAGCCTGTGCGGGCGAACGTTGGTGTTCACACGGGTCTCGCTGACGATTCTCTATCGACCAAGTAACCCAGTTCGCGATCTCGTGTGCAACACATAACGCTTGTGCTGGGCTTGTGTGGCGGACGACTCGCCAATCGGACGGGATTCACAAACCTTAGAATACTGGCCGAACTGGGGCCGAGCAACAATCGATCGAGCAAACCAGCAAGCCGGCGACGATCAGCGGGCATATCGCCTGCGTTGGTATTCCGGCACTCGCGAGACCGCGATTCGATTAGCGTATATTAGTGGCGATGGGTGTTCCGGTTGGAGAGAACACTAATCTTCGCTAATCGCACACTAATGGCTTTGTTGTGGTCGTACTGTCTGAGCGACTGGGTTTGTACTGAGTCATGCCATCCGGGTTGCGGTAACGTGGCAGCAATTCCATCAATCGAAGGTCGTTTGCGTTTGAACCAGCTCAAAAGTCATCCAATTTATTGACAGAACGTCACGTGTCGCCCGGTAAGCGCGAAAGATTTTCTACTATAAAAACGCCGACTCTCGCACGCGGGTGCACGCGATTGTTAGCCGCTCCCTGTGTCGTACGGAAAGGCACCAACGTATTCGAGCGATGATTTGGCGGGGCTGTCAGGTACATTCGGTGAGTATA
>CAXBHV010000801.1:0-4168 GCA_963974855.1 uncultured Rhodopirellula sp.
CAGGGTATTGATACGTTTGAGATTCTCGATGATATCCGTTTCGACTTTAAAGCAAGCGAGCCGATTGGGTTCGTAAGCCACCAACCGCTGTGCCAAGTGAAACGCAGCTTTCTCGGCAATCTTGTTCACTTCGGTTTTACTTTCCGCTGCGTCGCGGGCTGCTTCGAAGTCTCGCTCTCGAAGCGCCGTGACCAACCGATCAAAAGCCCAACAAACTTGCTTGTGCACCGTGTTTAGCACATCGATCGTCCCAGGGCTGACTGCCACATTGGACTGGATTCGCTTCGTCGCATCCGTCAGCACATTATTCTCGACGACGTCCCCGACATTCTCCATGTAATTGGCGATGCCGATGTAGCGATAGAGCTGAGTGGACTGAGGATCCATAATGCTCTTTTGCGAAAGCCGGGCCAGGAACGTGATGATTTCGCCGTGCAGATGGTCCACGTCATCGACCCGTTCCCGAATCCGAGCAATGTCTCGACGACTGCCTTGCGTTGCTACTGCGAGCGATTGCTTCAACAAGTTCTGACTTAATTCACCGAGACGTACGAGTTCGCGATGCACTTGGTCAAGTGCCAAAGCAGGATGCTCGAGATACATTGCGTCCAGATAGATGGCGGCGATCCCCTTGGGCTCTTCGCGTTTCGGCACTATTCGATCGACCAATTTGGCCAGCGGACCGGTGAACCCGATGAACAACAACGTATTCAATACATTAAAAACAGTATGGGCATTGGCAATTTGACGAGGTGTATCCGCCGCCAACCTAGCTGCTCCCTGCAAGTCATTAGCCGCCGGCGAAATCACACGCACGAGCTGGGCAAATTCGGGGATAAAGAACATCCACAACAGCACGCCACCGACGTTAAAGAGAACATGGATCCAGGCGGCTTGAACCGCTTCACGCGGTCGACCGAACGCGGACAAGATCGCGGTCACACAGGTTCCAATATTGGCGCCAAAGATCAATCCGATCCCCGCCTCGAGCGAAATCAGTCCTTGGCTTGCCAGCACAATCACAATCCCCGTTGTTGCCGAGGAACTTTGCACGATAGCGGTGAAGACAAAACCGATCACGATGCTCATCAGTGGGTTTTGCATATTCTGGATCGCGTCGATAAACGATGGCAACTGACGCAGCGGCGTCGTCGCCTCGCTCATCAAATTCATGCCGAAGAAGATCATCCCCAGCCCCATCAAGACCATGCCCCACTGCTTGATCTTTTCATTTCGGACCACCACGTCGGTCAAGAAGCCTATCGTGATTAGCAATAAACCGTATCGATACACGTTAAAAGCAATGATTTGGGCGGTGATCGTCGTGCCCACATTCGCGCCAATAATGACTCCGATGGATTGGCTTAACGTCAACAAACCCGCCGAGACAAAGCCGACGATCAGTACCGTGGTGACCGACGATGACTGAATCACCGCAGTGATAATCATGCCCGCCATGGCTGCGGTGAATCGGTTTGCGGTCAAGCGTGCCAGCAACGTCTTCATGCTGCTGCCGGCAACCGTCTTCAGACTTTCGGTCATCTGACGCATGCCAAACAGAAATAGAGCTAAGCCACCGCCGAGTCCCGTGATGAGATTTCCTGCTTCGATCGAGACGGCGGACATGAACAGCAGCCTTTCAAGGTTTTAGATGCGGGACGGGGGAGTCAAGATACGTCTTGGGTATCACACGAAAGCACGGCAGAAATGGCAGCGACTTTGCCCAGCGCAATCAGCACGTCGTCCGCATTGATGACGGTCTTACCCGACGGTGGCAGCAATACCTCGCCGTCGGGACGACGGATCGCAACTACGATGACGCCGCGACTGCGAAAATCGGTTGCTGCTAGCGTGCGGCCCGCACAAGGTGAATCCGTCGTGACGCGAATCTCCGCCAGATCCAACGTCGCCCCCGTACCTGAGACGAACTCGAAAAAATCTTCGACGTGCGGATTGATTAGCAATTGCGCCATCGTCGCAGCCCCGTTGGCAAACAGACTGACCACGTGATTGGCACCCGCCTTTTCCATCTTGTGAGCACTGCTCTCGTCGGTGGCGCGAGCGATGATTTGTAATTCAGGAGCGATCAATCGAGCCGACAACACCACGTAGAGATTGTCGGCGTCGCTGTCCAAAACAACCGCCAACCCACGAGCCCGGTGGATCCCCGCGTCCACCAGCGTGCAATCGCTGGTCGCGTCGTCACGCACGCATGGCCAGCCATGTTGTTCACATTCGGTAAGCGTGTCATCGTTTAAGTCGACGACGACAAACGGCAGCTTGCGATCCGCTAAATGACGACAGATCGTTCGCCCCATGCGGCCATAGCCACACACAATGAAATGGTTTTTAACCGATTGAAGTGTCGAATTCATTCCTCGTTTCCTTAACCAAGTTCGTAGCTCCGCACGGACGATCATCTCACCGAGTTGGACGACCGCAAAAAGAAAGACACCTAAACCGCACACCAAATAGATCATCACAAAGACACGACTGCGGTCTGACAGCGGTCGAACTTCGTCGTACCCCACCGTGCTCAACGTGATCACCGTCATGAACGCGGAATCCATCAGCGACCAACCTTCCACAAGCCAAAACCAACCGGTGCCCACGGAGGTGAGAGCCACGAGGACGGCAACGATCCATGCCAATTGACGCATCTTCGCTCCTCGTACTTTGGCCGGATTGAAAATAGGGTTGAGAACTGTTTGTGGGAAAACAATTGCATTCACCATGCCAAAGAACGCCAGCAACGGTGTTGGGGTAACAAGGTCGCAATTCGCGCGCTCACGCGTGCAACAGAGCACACATCAACCCTTGGCGTCCCTATGCAATGGGTCGATTACGCACACTCGAAATGCCTCAATCGATTGCCAAAACGCTCCCTGAAGGCGGAGTGGGGCTGAGCCTTGGCGATCTGATTCTCAAACCGCTGCTTGGCACATCATTTGCCTTCTGAAAGCGGTAAGTAACGGGGCAATCGTCGGCGTTTTGAGCACAACTGTTCCCACCGCATTCTAGCTCGCACTAAGGCACAAGAGATCTGAGATGAAGCGATTTAAATCCATCCTCGTGGGCGTCGATCTTGCCGAAGGCGACCGATATGTCGTTGACAAAATCCCCGCCCCATCCATGAAAGCCGTCAAGCGAGCGATTTGGTTGGCCAAGGCTAATGACGCGCATCTGACTTTCCTGCATGTGCTGTCCCCTTGGGCTCCAAATCTCGACGCAGAAACGCAGCTATTGGTTCAGGAGGGGCATGGCCAACGCACCGTACGTGACCACGCCAAGGAGGTGATGGCCAAGTTGGTGCAACACGCTTCTGACGAAGGCGTTGAAGCGGACAACCGCGTCGTGTTTGGCAAAAGTTGGATGGAGTTGATTCGGCAAGTGTTATGGAAACAGCACGATTTAGTGATCGTCGGTGCCAAAGATGAGCATCCGAAGAATCCGTTTGCAACTGGCAGTAGCACCGTCAAACTGATGCGGAAATGTCCGAGCCCCGTGTGGGTTACCAAGTCATCGCCAGAACACAATATCCGTTCGGTACTGGTTGCTCACGATTTGCGTCCCGTCGGCGAGGCTGTGATGGAATTGGGATGTTCAACGGCAGAACTTCATCATGCCGAACTTCACGTATTGCATGCGGTCGAATACCGCGAGCACGATCATATCTTTCCCGCTCCCGTCTCGGACGAAGAAGCGGCGCAATACAGGCAAAACGCCGAAGCCCAGATCAACGCCCAACTGAAGGGCTATGACCTGCCTCACGAAGCGCACATTCACTTTACAACGCGACCGCCGGATTTTGCGATTTGGCACTGTATCGAAGAGTTTGGCATCGACTTGCTGGTGATGGGAACTCTGGGGCGTTCCGGTATCTCGGGGCTGATCACTGGCAACACGGCCGAGCGACTGTTGCCGCTCGTTCCCTGCTCGATCTTAGCTGTCAAACCGAGTGGATTCGAGTCGCCCGTGACACTTCCGCATCACTCTTAGTGCAGGTTTCGTCCATGTTATTAAGGCGCCAGCATGGAGCCCTCGGCGTCTCGCCTTGACTGCTGAAACTTCGGTGTTGTCATCGGATATTGGGGTGAAATTTTTTTCCGGCCTATACTGCAGTTACCTCTCCACCGACGAAGTCGGGGGAGAGGTCGAGCACGCCCTT
>CAXBHV010000802.1:0-4165 GCA_963974855.1 uncultured Rhodopirellula sp.
AAGCCGTACTGGTGCTATTCCCGGCGTACGGTTGGTCGAAATTCAATCGAAACTGGAACAGGATCGAGCTGTGGTGGAATTAGCAAGTGCCAAGTGGCAAGCTTTGCAGCTGCCCACTGCGATGCTTGAAGCGATTTTGCGCAATCCAGATCAAAACCATCGTCAATTGCTGGAACTTCGGTCACCGATCAGCGGCGTCGTGACACATGCCGACTTGTCGATAGGAAAAGTCGTCGATCCCAAAGAACACTTGTTCGAGATTCTTGACCTGCGTACCGTATGGCTCAAGATTCAGGTGTTGGAAAAGGATCTCGCTGACGTCGCAATCGGGCAGACTGTCGAGCTACGTTTAACTGCGGACGTGAGTGAAGTCTTCAAGGGGAGGGTCGATGTCGTCGATTCATTCCTAGACCCTGACACGCATCTCGGCACAGTTTGGGCAACGCTGAAAAACCCAGAAGGTAGCCGAGCGAAGTTACTTCCCGGTATGTCCGGCAGTGTTCAACTGGACGCAGCCTCCAGCGGTGAGCCGCTGGTGATTCCGATGCAATCCCTAATCCGCGACGGGGCCGAACGATTTGTGTTCGTCGAGCAAGAACAGACGGATGTTGCCTCGATCTATCAAAAGCAACCCTTAGTTCTCGGCATACGATCTGGTGGCTTAGTCGAAGTTCGCGGCGGGGATCTCTATCCTGGCGATCGCGTAGTCACTCGCGGCAGCCATGAGCTCGGCAGCTTCTTTGCCAAGGGGGTGTTGAAGGTCAGTCCGGAAGTGGCTCGCGACATTGGATTGAAAACGCAGCCAGTTTCAATGAACACTATCGCAGAAACAATCACGATTGACGGTGTAGTCGACGTCCCGCCCACACATCGCAGCATCGCATCAGCGCAACTCAGTGGTGCGATCAAGAGCATCTTGGTTGATCGTGGGGAAAAGGTAAGTTATGGCCAAGTGCTAGCAGAAATCTCTAGCCAAGCGTTTCAAAACCTTCAACTCGATCTTCTGCAAGCAAATGCAAACGTTAATATGAAACAAACGATCGCGGCAAAACTTCGCTTAGCAAGCGAGGCAATCGCGCAGCGACAATTGTTGGAAACAGAAAGCCAGCTCAATCAGTTTACCAGTCGTCGCGACATCATTGTTCAACAACTCCGTACCGCCGGGATCACGGAACAACAGATCGCCGAGCTATTAAGAACCAAGAAATTAATTTCGACCTTGCCAGTTCGCGCCCCGATTGAGGGTGTCGTTGTGGGTTTCGACAAGTTTCTCGGCCATGTCGTCCGACCCGATGAGCCTTTGTTCGAAGTTCACGACTTGAGTCATGCTTGGGTTCAGGGTTTCATCTCAGAGCGAGACTTCCCCCGTGTGCGTATTGAACAGCGTGTGCGAGTGCGTTTTGTCACTTCGCCTGAAGAATTTATCTTGGGTACGATTTCCCGCAGTGGCGAGTCGATATCCGCTGACGACCGAACGTTGTCGGTCTGGATCGAATTGCAAGGCATGCCCGCATTTCAATTGCAACACAACATGCTCGCCCGCATCAGTATCGAAACGGGTGCGAAAACCGAAGGCGTGGCGGTGCCTCTGCAAGCGGTTATCCGCGAAGGAATGCGAGCCTATGTCTTCGTTGAAAGAGAAAACAGCGTTTTTGAGCGCCGGTTTGTCGTGACCGGAAAAGCCAATGATCTGCACGTCCAAATCGTTGACGGATTAAAGCCTGGCGAATCGGTTGCCATCGGCGGCGTGATGCAGTTGCAATCTGGTTATGCGGCACTGAAATAACATGCTCAATGCAATCATTCGGTTTTCGCTTCATAACCGCGGCCTCGTGCTGATCGCTGGATTACTGATTCTGTTATATGGGGGTTTCAATCTCAGCCAAATGCCGGTCGATGTGTTTCCGGATTTGAACCGCCCTACGGTCACGATCATGACCGAATCGCCCGGCTTAGCTCCCGAAGAAGTCGAAGTACTGGTGACTCGACCGATCGAGTACCAACTCAATGGTGCCACGGGCGTTCAACGCGTCCGCTCGGCGTCGGGCGTCGGCCTGTCGATCGTGTGGGTCGAGTTCGAGTGGGGCACCGACATCTACCAAGACCGGCAAATCGTCGCCGAGAAAGTGCAAATCGTCCGCGAACGATTGCCCGCCGGAGTGAATCCGGTGATGGCTCCAATCTCGTCAATCATGGGCGAGATCATGTTGCTCGGTTTGCGAAGCGATCAAGAGCCCGTAGATGAGGCTGAAGCCGAAACACAGCAGATGGAGTTGCGGACGCTCGGCGAGTTCACTGTGCGAAATCGTTTGCTCGCCGTCGAGGGTGTATCGCAAGTCACGGTGATGGGTGGAACGCTTAAGCAATACCAAATCATCACGACACCTGCGCGATTAGCGGCTCAAAACATAACGCTGCAAGAGTTAACTAACGCGGCGCAGAAAGCCAACGTGCTCGCCGGTGGTGGCATTATGGTTCGCCCGCCGCGCGAATCGCTGATCCGAATTAGCGGCCAGAGTTTGTCGCTCGCGGAAATTGAAAATACACCTGTGCTTTGGCGAGGCAAACGAGCCGTCCTTATCAAAGAAGTAGCCGATGTTAAGTTCGGTGGACCCGTTAAACGTGGCGATGGAAGCGTTCGCGTCAAAACAGATAAGGGCGTTGAAGGCGGATCGGCAGTCATCCTGGCGGTGCAAAAACAACCGCGGGCAGACACGCTGAAGCTGGATGCCGAAATCGGTACTGTACTTGATGCATTGCAAGCGGACCTGCCCGAAGGTGTTGTCATCGAAAGGCGAATTTTCAAGCAAGCGGACTTCATCCGCGCAGCGATTGAAAATGTGATCGAAGCGGTTCGTGACGGAGCGATCTGGGTCGTCATCGTGCTGTTCCTGTTCATGTGGAACTTTCGCACCAGCATCAGTTCGCTGACCGCGATGCCGCTGTCAATCTTTCTGACGTTTATGATCTTTCACTGGTTCGGAATCTCGATCAACACCATGACGCTTGGCGGAATCGCGGTTGCAATTGGCGACTTGGTCGATGATTCCATCGTCGATATTGAAAATATCTACCGGCGGCTGAAAGAGAATCGGCAACTCCCGACCGATCAGCAACGTCCCGCTCTCGACGTGATCTACGACGCATCGTGCGAAGTTCGTAACTCGATCGTCTATGCGACGCTGATTGTCGTACTGGTCGTATTGCCGTTGTTCTCGATGGGTGGCCTCGAAGGACGCATGTTCGCGCCACTCGGATTGTCTTACATGGTGTCGCTACTTGCATCGCTGGGCGTTTCGCTGACCATTACTCCCGTGCTCGCGTATTACCTGCTTCCAGGGGCGAAATTCCTCGACGATCACGCTGATCCGTTCCTGTTACGGATGCTTAAAGGTGTCGCCGAGAGAGTCCTACGTGTGACGTTACGTCATGCCAACGCGGTGCTCGGTGTGACACTGCTGTGCGTGACGCTTTCACTGACCACGCTGTATTGGATGGGTGGTGAATTTTTGCCGCCGTTCAACGAGGGCACATTCACGATCAGCTTTCAAACCGAACCAGGAACGAGTCTGATCGAGAGCCAACGTCTCGCCGAGCGTGCGGAGCAAATGCTACTTGACATCCCGGAGGTCATCGCCGTGTCGCGTCGAACCGGTCGGGCCGAATTGGACGAACACGCCGAAGGTGTTAACTCTTCGGAGATCGATGTCCGCGTTGCCGAACACCACCGAGCCAAACCCGGAATCGCCGCGACTGATTCCGATCGCTCACCTGTGGGGCTTTGAAACCACGGGGCGTCCGCATCAAGAAGTGTTGGCCGATATCCGTGACAAGGTCACGCTGATTCCCAGCATCAAAGTGAACATCGGCCAACCGATCTCACACCGCTTGGACCACATCATGTCCGGTGTGCGGGCACAGATCGCAGTGAAAGTTTTCGGAAGCGATCTGCGAGAGCTTCGCAATGCGAGCCAGGATGTTTACACCGCGATGAGCGAGGTTCCGGGCGTCGTCGATTTGCAGCTTGAACCTCAAGTCGAAGTCACGCAGGTTCGGTTGCAAGTCCGCCGTGAAGACGCAGCTCGTTACGGCCTCGCTCCCGGTGATCTCGCCGACTTGCTGGAGACCGCGTTACTCACCGATCGACTGGCGGCCGCGCACTTGG
>CAXBHV010000803.1:0-4163 GCA_963974855.1 uncultured Rhodopirellula sp.
TGGACTACCACATGCCCGAAATCGATGGGCTGGATTTCGCGGAACGGTTGGCCAGTCGGGATGCAAAATCGCCATATACGATCGTGATGTTGTCGTCATCGGTGGGTGGGTTGCAGCCTGAGGTGATGCGTCGCGTTGGGATCGCTCGATTTATGACAAAGCCGGTGATCGCGTCAGAGTTGCTCGATACCATCCTGGAAGTGATGGGGATCACCGACATCGACGACGCGGCGGATGATTCCCATCCGTCGCAAACATTGGTGCAAGCGAGGAAAGTTTTGCTGGCCGAAGACGGAGTCGTCAACCAAAAGGTTGCCATGGGTTTTTTGTCGAAATGGGGGCATAAAGTCGTGTTGGCGGTAAACGGTCGCGAGGCCGTCGACGCGGTCCGTCGAGAGTCGTTTGACTTGATCTTAATGGACATTCAAATGCCTGACCTGAATGGGATCGAGGCGACCGCCGTGATCCGTGAAATGGAAGCGGAACGGGGCGAGCATCAATTGATTGTCGCCATGACGGCCAATGCGATGAAGGGGGATCGCGAGCGGTTCCTCGCTGCCGGGATGGACGACTACATCGCAAAGCCCTTCGATCCAATGGAATTGCAACGCGTGATCACTCAATCACCTTGCGCGGCGATGCAGAATACGGTCCCGGCAAAGCCGGCCGCTGCAGAGATCGCGTCCGCAGAGCCTGCGTTGATGCAGGAATGTTCGCCAAAATGTGATCTGGTATCGACCGATGGTCAACCTCAACTCAATTGGAAAACGACGCTGGCGCAAACCTGCGGTAGTGAGGAGATGGCATGCGAGTTAGCAAAAGTCTACTTGGCTGAATCGCAGCAGTTGCTCGGCAAGATCAAAACTGCACTTGATGCCGGCGATGCGATGGAACTCTCGCGAGCCGCTCATACGCTAAAGGGAGCATCGAGTTACTTTGGTGCCGTCGATGTGGTCAGGGCCGCGCAAACACTCGAGCTTCAAGGCAAAAACGGCGACATAAGTTCTGTGGGGCCGATCGTGGAGCAACTGGTCACTGCGTCAGAACGATTAGCGAAAGAGCTAAACGCAAAGACCGGCGGTTAGCGGACAATGCCCCCGCACGGTGATCCGAGGGCCGCAAGGCAGCGGGTAATGCGTCGCAACCGTGCGTGGCGGAAAGTTGAGGTAGCGTCCGATTCTTGAAAAGATCATAAGCCCACGCGTTGGTTTCCGGAGGTTGCGTTTTGGTCGTGTTTCCCAGCCAATCACAACCCGCAGCGTCAGCGAGGGACCGCATCAAAGTCCATTTTCCCTCGCTTACGCTTTTTGAAGTTGCGCTATTTGCTGTCGCGGAGCGACATATTTCGATAGCCTCGGACTTTAGTCCGAGGATTTTCGCCAATATCAATCGAGTCCCAACGGGACGTTTTGTGACTTGATCGTTCGCCACAGAACGTCGCTCCGCGACGGGGTGCCAATTTCAGAACCGATAACCTTGGACTAAAGTCCAAGGCTATCCCATAAAGTGCCTCCGGCACAAAAACAGCAACTTCAAAACTGACGCGTCGGGTTAGGATGGTAATTGCTACGCGGCACCTTGAATAACAAGGTTTTCTAAGTCAGAACGCTACCTTGATCGTTTGCGAAGGTTCCGTTCGAAACGGATTCGGCACCCGATCGGGACGGTTTCGCTGACCGCTGGTTTCTCGCCGGCGAGTGCGGCTTCGATAGCGCGATTCACATGCGGCGCGGTGACGTTTTTGCCATCGGGACTGTCGTCCAATGATCCCATGTAAACAATTCTGCGGTTCTTATCGAGCACAAAAAATTCAGGCGTGTACTTGGCTCCGAATTCCTTGGCGATTTGTTGGGATTCGTCGAACAGATAGGGGAAGTTGAATTTCTTTTCTGTTGCCCGCTGTTTCATCGCGGGCATCAAGTCCTCTTTGACTTTGTTGACGTTGATAGCGACGACTGCCACGTTTTCAGCAGAGAACTTCTGTTGCAACGCAATCAGACGATCTTCGGCGTCGACGGCATACGGACAACTGCTACATGTAAAGGCGACCACGACGACTTTTTTGTCCTTCAAATCGTCAAGTGAATGCATCTTGTCATCGGTCCCGGGTAATTCGTTCCAGTCCGGAGCGGTGTCACCAATATTAACAGTGGTGTTAAACTCGCCGGCATCAATTCTTGCATGCGAGCATGTGAATGCCACGAGGGTTAGCATGGCGGTCGTCATTATCGAGTTCAAGTGTTTGCGTGACATGATCGAATTTCGGCTGAGGAATTGGCTGGGGTGAAAGAAGTCGTTGCGAAGTCCGTTGGCGGTTCTGGTAAAGCCGCAACATCGCTTACAGGTGCCGTAACGCTGCTCACAGGTGAACGGGGAGAAATCGTTTTTGCTCGTTGGGATCGATCGCGAGGATGGGATCGATCCAAGGAATGGAATCGCCGGCGGCAAGGCAGTCGCTGACCCGTTTTTTAAAGTCGGGAACGATTCGCTGCAACACTTCGCGTTCGGTCCCCGCGGTATGCTCGATGCCTGCGATGTTCGCGACTCGCCCCTTTTTGCGTCCATCGGGAAGCGTCGAGACGTAGACGACACACCCGAAGGTGGGGACGTCCGCCGGAGCGGCGGTCGGCAGCGAGCGGGGCGTGGTGGGGTGATCCGAGTTCATGGTTCTATAAGCGTGAGGACGGGGCATTTCGGGACGATTTGATTCGCCACGCGGCTATCAAGCGGCCTATTATCGAGCGGCCTGTGTCCGAGATTCTAGCATGTGGCGGGATCGTGGCGAGCTGAAAACCGATTCGCCGAATCATCTCGGTAACGTCGGTGACCAAGGGAACTTGCGTTTACAATAGAGTACACGCTGTGAGACAGCGAAAACTCAAAGCGTACTGAAAACGAACTGCGAAGGGTATTCATGACATTTTGGCATCACCGTTTACGTTGTTTGGATCGAGTCTGCTGTGCCCTGCTGACGTTGTGTCTGATTGGCGTCGCCGGAATTGGATCGATGGTATCGGCAGACGAGGCTCGCGACGCAGTTGATCAGGTACCCGTTGATCAGGCAGCAGTTGTATCGACCGAGCAATTGATTGCCGACGTGCGGCCATCGCTGGTCACCATTCGTGTGCAAGGACGCGACGGCGATCAACTTGGGATTGGCACCGGATTTGTAATCGACGATGGCGGCTTGATTGCGACTAACATGCACGTCATCGGCGAAGGTCGTCCGTTTACGGTTGAGACCTCCGGCGGCCGCAAATTGCCTGTGATTTCCATCGAGGCGTCTGACTCGGCTAATGACTTGGCGATCATTCGCGTCGATGTGGGCGAGGACCACTTGTCGGCATTGACGTTGTCCGAGGGTGAACTGCCGCCGCAAGGCAAACGAATATTGGCATTTGGTAATCCATTAGGGTTGCAAGACAGTGTGGTCGAAGGGATGGTATCCGCGGTTCGCGAAATCAGCGGCCGCGAAATGATTCAACTCGCCATGCCGGTGCAGCCGGGCAACAGCGGAGGTCCGGTCGTGGACGATCAAGGCAACGTGCTCGGGATCGTGAATATGAAGTCCGCGGTCGACGACAATCTCGGTTTTGCCATTCCGATCGATGATTTGAAGCCACTACGTGAGAAAACCAATCCAATCGCGATGGATCGTTGGGTACGACTAAGCGGTCTGGACGAAAGCGACTGGGAAATTGTGCTGGGTGGATCGTGGCAACAACGTGGGGGCGTGATCTCGGCAAGCGGAACAGGCAAAGGGTTTGGAGGCCGATCGTTGTGCTTGTCCACCGCTGCGGAGAACGAACCCCCGTATGATATTTCCGTTTGGGTGCGACTGGACGACGAATCCGGAGCAGCGGGGATTGCGTTTCATAGCGACGGCGGAGATCGACACTATGGTTTTTATCCGAGCAACGGCAAAATGCGATTGACCTGTTTCTTAGGCCCCTCGGTCTATTCCTGGCAAGTGCTCAGCGATGTGCGGAGCAAACACTACCTACCCGAGCAATGGAATCACTTGCGAGTTCGTGTCGAAAAAGATCGGATGAAGTGTTATGTCAATGAACATTTGGTTGTCGAATCGACAGATATGCAATTGAGAAAGGGGCGTGTCGGGATCGTCAAATTCCGCGATACCAAGCCCGAGTTTCGTCGTTTTA
>CAXBHV010000804.1:0-4161 GCA_963974855.1 uncultured Rhodopirellula sp.
GCAAACCGACGATGTTCGGCGAACTGATCATCATGATCGTGTACTTGCCGATTCTGACGCTCGAAGGCGTGGAGGGGAAACTGTTTCGTCCAATGGCGCTAACCGTGATCATGGCTCTGGCCGGTTCGATGGTGCTTTCACTCACCTTGATGCCGGTATTGGCCAGCCTGTTTCTGCCGAAGAACATTCAAGAGAAAGAGCCGCTGCTGATTCGAGTCCTCAAACGGCTCTACGCGCCGGTGCTGCGATTCACGATGCACCACAAGACGTTTGTCATCGGCTCGGCATTACTATTGCTTGTGAGTGTTTTTGGACTTGTGGCTCCGAACCTCGGCAGTGAGTTCGTACCGCGTCTATCCGAAGGTGCGATCACGATCAACGTGGTCAGACTGGCGGGAACGACGCTGGAAGAATCCATTCGTTACAACACGAAAATGGAGCAGGTGCTACTTGAAAAGTTTCCCGATGAAATCTCACAGGTGTGGAGTCGTATGGGCACGGCGGAGGTTGCGACCGACCCGATGGGAACCGAACTGACAGACCTTTTCGTCACGCTTCATCCGCGCGAGCAATGGACACGTGCCGAGACACAGGAAGAGTTGACCGTCGCGATTCAGGAAGAATTGCGAGACTTGCCTGGGCCACGGCTTGCGATGTCGCAGCCGATCGAGATGCGAATGAATGAGATGATCTCAGGCGTTCGGTCCGATGTCGCCGCCATTCTATACGGAGACGATTTGGACCTGATGGTGGAAAAGGCCAGCGAGATTGAGAAGGCACTCAATTCCATACCTGGTTCTGAGGATGTCAAGGTGGAACAGGTCTCCGGGCAACCGCTGTTACAAATTCGCATCAAGCAAGATGAAATCGCTCGCTACGGGATTCCTGCCAGCACGGTCATGAACCTCGTTCGTTCGCTAGGCACCCATAATGTGGGCGAAGTTTATGAGGGCCAATTGCGATTCCCGCTGATCATTCGTCTGCCCGAGAAAGCGAGAGCGAATCCCGAAGCGATCAAGCAAATTTTGGTCGCAACGCCATCGGGGCAACGCATTCCGCTATCGCGTTTGGCGAGCATCGAAAAAGTTGATGGTCCCAACACGATCAAACGCGACTGGTATCAGCGACGGATCACGATCGAGTCGAACGTGCGAGGACGTGACCTAGGCAGCTTTGTTGCCGAAGCGAGGCGTGTTATTGCCGAGAAGGTCCAATTGCCACCGGGCCGCTACCGGGTCGAGTGGGGCGGGCAGTTTGAAAACTTGCAACGTGCCCAGTTGCGTTTGATGATCGTCGTGCCGATTGCCTTGCTGATGATCCTGTCATTGCTGTACATGACCTATCGCAACTGGATTGATTCGTTGCGTGTATTCACCGGTGTCCCATTCGCCTGGATCGGCGGAATCCTTGCCCTGTGGATTCGCGACATGCCATTCTCAATTTCAGCTGCGGTCGGGTTCATTGCCTTGTCCGGTGTCGCAGTCCTGGATGACATGTTGCTCGTTTCGACGATTCGGCAACTACGCAGGCGCGGGCGATCGCTTGATGAAGCGGTTGAAGAAGCCGCGATGACACGATTGCGTCCAATCTTAATGACAACGCTGGTGGCCAGCCTCGGCTTCGTCCCGATGGCGTTCAGCACAGGCATGGGCGCGGAAGTTCAACGACCACTTGCGACGGTGGTGATTGGTGGCGTTTGTAGCGCGATGGTGATGAGCTTGCTCGTGCTAAGAGTGCTTTATGTCGTCTTCAATATGCCTGTAGAGAAGTTTGATGGAGATGGTGGCGATGATGACGGTCATCTATGTCAGCCTGATCACCCGGCTGATCCCGAGGTCGAGCATGAACTTGAGCCAGGGCATCCGCCCGAAAGTAAACACCCGTCCAAACCTGTGACAGTTTAGTTTTCCCCCTTGATTCGGCACTGCCGAAGGAGTTTTGAGATGAAGATGAATTGGATTTTAGCGACGCGTGCTTTCTCGTTGACGGTATTGGTCGGCGCATTAGCGTTGGCCGGATGCAACAAAAGCGAGACGGCATCCGAAGGGACCACCGAACCAGTCGCGGCCACAAACGTGGATCTCAGTCACGGTGGATGGTGGTGTGTTGAGCACGGCGTGCCCGAGGACGAGTGCGCGTTGTGCGATAAATCGCTGGTGGCCAAGTTCAAAGAAGACGGCGACTGGTGCGATGAGCACGACCGCCCCGAATCCCAGTGCTTCATTTGCAGTCCCAAGCGATTCGATAAGTTTGCGGCTACTTACGAAGCCAAAACGGGGCATAAGCCTCCGCAACCGGAGGAATAGAGCTACCCGACGTAGTGGCTGGGGGCCTGACGAGCGAGATTTGCCAGCCTGCGAGAACGCTCGCCCCCAGCCACTTTTTTCACCTTCCTCGTCTCACCCTACAGTTCGCGAAAGATCATCAACGTGGTGCTTTCCAGCTAGTGGGTCTAGTTAACTAAGCAACGAATCGATCATGCAGCCTGAAACCAGCTTCAGAGACTCGAATCCATTGCTACTCATTGTGGTCGCCACGCTTGCGTTCATGCAGTTTGGTTGTGGTCGTCGCAATAGCGAAATCAATTCGGAAGCGTTGCATTCAAAAGGCCTCGATCCAATACAACTTATCGACGCAAACTTTCAGCAGGAAGTCATCGACAGCGATATCCCGGTTCTAGTCGACATGTGGGCCCCCTGGTGTCAACCATGCATTGCGATGAAGCCGACCATCCGCGAGCTTGCCTTCGATTTGTCGGGTCAAGTGAAAGTCGCCGAATTCAATATCGACGAAAACTTGTTCATCAAACAGAAGTACAACATCGACAAATACCCGACGCTGTTAGTCTTCGTTGACGGCGTCGAAGTTCAACGGATCATCGGGCTGCAATCCAAAGCGGATCTGCTGGCTGCACTACGCGACCATACACCGTTCATAGGGACGGGAAAGCCATGAGCGACGAAATAGAGACCGCCGGAATCACCAATGACGAAAGGTCGGAACGGCGAACGCTGATCTGGGTTTTGTTGATTAATCTCTCCCAAGCGTTGCTCGTGGGAATTGTTGGTATCATCGCTCAATCAACCGGTTTGCTGGGAGCGGGACGTGACGCTTGGAATGTAACACCGTCAGACGTTGAAGAGAACGAATGAAAGAACCGATTAACGAACTGATCATCTTGCGAATCCACGGCATGGACTGCGCCGAAGAAATCTCACTGCTCAAACGCGAGTTGATACCATTAGTGGGTGGTGAAGACCGGCTCGGTTTTGACTTGCTCAATGAAAAGCTCACCGTCGATACGTTGTCGCTCGACGTTTCGCAAGCGGATGTGTTGGCCGCGATTGAGCGAACGGGCCTGAAGTCAGCGTCTTGGCGAGACGGCGGTGCGGCGAGTGAAGACCAAACATTCTGGCATCTGCATCAGCGTTCCATTCTGACTGCGGTCAGTGGGCTGTGCGGATTGGCCGGGTTGATTTGGCAATTAACCTTTGGTGGTGAGTCTGAATCCGTACCGTTTGCGTCGATCGCGTTGTACTGCGTCGGAATTTTGGCCGGGCTTCAGATGGTGCTACCGAAAGCATGGCGGTCACTGACATCGTTTCGCCCCGACATGAACTTGTTGATGTCGGTTGCGGTTGTAGGAGCGGTACTGATTAGCGAATGGTTCGAGGCAGCGACCGTCGCCTTTTTGTTTTCACTATCCCTGTTGCTTGAATCGTGGAGTGTTAGTCGGGCACGCCGGGCGATTGCATCTTTGATGGATTTGTCGCCACCGATCGCCCACCTTCGCGATGCAGCCGGTCAGGTCCGCGACGTGGCTCCGGCGGACGTTCCCGTGGGTTCCACCGTCATTGTGCGACCTGGCGAGAAGATCCCCCTGGATGGGCGAGTTACCAGCGGGATCAGCGGCGTGAACCAGGCTCCGATTACCGGAGAAAGCGTTCCGGTTGAGAAGGAAGCGGGCGATAAAGTATTTGCCGGAACCATCAACGGTGACGGATTGCTGGAAATTGAAACGACTAAAGCGGCTGACGATACAACACTGGCTCGAATCATTAAGATGGTCGGCGATGCTGGATCCAAGCGTGCCCCATCGGAAAAATGGGTGGAGAAGTTCGCAGCAATCTATACGCCTGTCGTGATGATTGTGGCTCTGTT
>CAXBHV010000805.1:0-4160 GCA_963974855.1 uncultured Rhodopirellula sp.
TTCGAAATCATTGGAATCGAGGTGAAAAAATTTGTCACCGATTGGAAGAACATCGAGAAGATCGATCTCTGGGAAATTCGGCTCGAACGTGAAACGGCCGAGATGATCGCGGCGGAAGATTTCCAGGGAGCCTATCCATTTTTGTCGGTGCTGATTCGCGACTACCCCAATCGTCCGGGGCTGCGCAAGATGCGCAGCGAATTTTTGTGGAAGGATGCGATCAAACGAGCCAAATCAGGTGAATTCGAAGCGACGCTGGCGATGCTCGAAGAGCTGTGGCGCTATGCACCTGAGTTCCAGCCTAAAACGGTGCTAGGAGCTCTCAGTGGTATCACGGACAAGTTGATGTTGAAACTTGTCAAGGAAGGGAAGCTTGAGCTTGCACAGCAGATGCTCGCTCGCTTAGAGAAAGACTACGGCGAAGGACGCTTAGCATCGATTTCCAAGTGGAATAAGCTTTTCTTGCAACTCGCTCAGAAGAAACAAACCGAAGCGATTGCCGCGCTCGAGGCAAAGGACTATCGCCTTGCTCGTGCATTGTCACGCGAGAGCGTTGCCGTTCGACCTGATATCGATGGCGGTCTAGAACTGATTCGCAAAATCAATTCGATCTATCCGTTAGTACGCGTTGGCGTTCTGCAGACAGCAACGGTATTGGATCCGACTCGTATTGATAATTGGGCGTCGCGTCGCGCCGGTCGATTGGTCTATCGCACGCTGTTCGAAATGAAGGGAGCAGGGCCTGAGGGAGGCGAGTACGACTTCGTCTTTGGCGAAACCGAGACGACACCCTATCGGACCCAATTTGATCTGGTGTTGGAAACGGAGAAATTGAAGCCACCGCTGAGTGAAATTCAAGGTTTCACCATCGCAGATAAAATCGCCGAGCGTGCTACTCGCAATACACCCGAGTATTTTTCGCCTTGGGCTGCTGCGGTGACGGCCATTGGGATGGATGGCCCCAAGCGAGTCGAGTGCACGCTACGTCGACCGCATGTGTTGCCATCGTGTTTACTACAGATCCCTATTGATGGAAGTTGGTTTGGGGGACAAAAAGGGGCACCTACAGGCGCTTACAAACGAGACGCCGAGAGCGATGACACGGTTCGTTATATCCTCGCCGCCGAACCCGAAACTCCCGAACAGCTTCGTGAAGTTGTCGAAATACGCCAAGCATCGGCAAGTGAGGGAGTGAGTTTATTGTTGCAGGGTGAGTTGGATGTGCTGGATCAATTGTTTCCTGCAGATGCCGTTCGCTTGAGTAAAAGTCGCGATATCCGCGTCAAGAATTATCCGCTGCCGACGGTGCACATGTTGGTGCCCTGTTCGGACCATGCGTTTTTAGCCGAACGGACGTTTCGGCGTGCTTTGGTTTATGGCATCAACCGCGAAGATATTCTCAATGGCGAGCTGCTCGAAGGACTTGAGGTGCCAGGATGCCAAGTCGTTTCGGGGCCGTTTCCTGCGGGAATCGAAATGGACGATCCATTGGGGTATGCCTACGACAAAAGTATTGGTGCTCGCCGCTATGAGCCTCGATTGGCTAAGTTGTTGATGACCCTGAATGCCAATCAAATGAAGGCGATTGCGGATCGTAAGAAAGAAGTTGTGCCGGAGATGAAGCCCATTCGCTTGGCGTTTCCTGCGGACAATTTGTCACGTGTCGCTTGCGAGGCGATTATGAGCCAGTGGCAATTGTTGGATTTAAAAATTGAATTGGTCGAGCTTCCCGTAGGACGCACGTTCCCCGAACCCGGAACCGCTGACATCGTGTATGTCTCTGCGGCGATTTGGGAGCCGATTATTGACGCGCGGCGTTTGTTGGGACCCGAGGGGCTTGCGGCGAGTTCCGACCAATTAGTGGGCTTGGGGCTTCGTCGAATCGAAGAGGCCAGAGATTGGAAAATGGTACGTGATGGCTTGCTTGATTTACACGCAATTGCCCATCACGAGCTACCTGTGTTGCCACTTTGGCAAATGGTCGATTCGTACGCCTATCGACGAGAATTGATCGGAGTCGGAAACGACATCGTCTCGCTCTATCAGAACGCGGATAAATGGCAATTGAATCAGTGAGTCGCAGCGTACTTCAGCCCAGGAGTCGTGGTGTTTTTGGATTTCTCGATATGACAATCTTCGGTAGGAACCTGTTTTTTTGCGTTGCGGCCTCGCTGTGTCTGGTGATGCAACTCGGTTGCTCCGAAGATTCGCTGGACACCGCTGCGCAACCATCGGTCGCCTTAACCGCAGCGGAAGTGGCGTCTTCGGCAAGTCCGGTAAAAACGACGGATCCTGCGGTTGCAAATCCTGCAACGTCCGAATCAGCAGCAGCCTCAACTGAAGAGATCGAGGACGAAGCCGAAGTCGAGCCGTGGGATTATTCGCCTTATAAGGTGTTGGTCTGGATCGTCTCGGACGAGCCACGCGTGAACGCGGCGGCGGTTCGTGGTCCCCTGCAGCAGTTTCTCGATCGTGATTTCGCGGCAGTCTGGCAAATGGATGTTGCAGATGCTCCACCTGCGGTAACGAATGCGGCAAACCGGAATCTTAGCGAGATGAGCTATGAATCCATTACCGCATCGGATCCTGTGATCGCAGTAAAGCGTGATCACGTGGATGCCGTTCGGCTGAGAATCGCTGCTAACGTCGGAGAGATTATCAAGGACGTCTACGCTACACAGGGGCGTATCGATGAGGTCAGGCGGCGTGCCGCAGAGATCGGGAATAAGTCTATCGATGGCGTCAGCGACAAGCTTCGTGTGGTGGACGGAGATGCGATCGCAGTTAGCAAAAAGTGGGAGGATCCCGCGACGGAAGCCATCATGGTTTCACGCGGAATGGCGTTGCTGCTTGATAATCCCGAGGCCAAGATTATTCCGATTCCGCTAAGTGGGTTGGTAATCGAAGCGATTGATTCGTATGACAAAATCTTTGTCGTTCGTATCGAGAAAAATGTATCACCGAACACAGTCAGCGTGGTCGAGTTGGATACCCTGATGCGTCATTTCGGCTCGATGGCAACGCAGCAATTCGTACAATCCTCGGAAATGGCGGCAACCATTGGCCGTGTGATGATTGAAGCGTTTGCCCCAGTGGTTCGTATCGAAGATGCGGGACAGAAGAATGCGAAGGGATTGCTTCGCGCTGGTGGTTTGATTCTTGATGACAAGTCACCCGCGATGATTCATGTCGGTGATGTGCTCGAGCCGATGACTCGCAAAAACGATCGCAATGGAAACCCGATCCAAATTGGGCCGATTGATTGGGCATATCTGCTTGTGACTGAGAAAGAAGATTCGTTGATGGATATGGATTTCCATGCGGGTCGTGCTGGAGGGCTTCAGGGACGTAGCAATAAGCGAACGTTTCGGATGGCGCTGCGGAGTCGGCCATTTGGTGACTCAACGATGTTGCGTTTGCACGCTCAGAAAGAGCCCGATTTTCCGCTGATAGGTTACGAGATTTATGACAAGAATCTCGAGACCGGTGACATGTCGTTTGTGGGGCGAACCGATTGGAACGGGCGTTTGGACGTCGAAGCTGCAGATTCTCCACTGCATTTGTTGTATGTAAAAAACGGTGGAGCAATCTTGGCGCGGTTGCCGATCGTGCCGGGGTTACAAGCCAATGCGGTTGCCGACTTGAGCGGCGATGATATGCGGTTACAGGCCGAAGCCTACATTCGAGGTGTCCAAAATGCGATCATCGACCTTGTTGCCATTCGCGAACTGTTGGCCGCACGAGTCCGACTGCGGCTTCGCAAGGGTGAGATGGACGAAGCCAGAGAGTTGCTGCACTCGCTACGTGAACAGCCGACGCATGAGCGAATTGCGGACGACATGGACAAGAAGTTGACGGCATTTCTGAATCAACCCGGAGCGAAGAATCCGAATCAGCGACGCAAGATCGATGAGATGTTCACTCAGACTCAGGAATTATTGTCCAAGCAGATCAATCCCGAAAAGATTCGGGCACTCGAAGAGGACATGATCACCGCTCAGAAAAACGGGGGGCGATTGCCTGAGGAAAAGAAAGACGAAGATAAGGCTCAAGCCATCGATACGACCAAGGTTATCGAAGAAGCTCCGTCGGAATAATTACTGACGTGGTAGCCGAACTCGCGAGAGAGTTTCGAGCTGTGCCGAGATTCACGAACCGTT
>CAXBHV010000806.1:0-4158 GCA_963974855.1 uncultured Rhodopirellula sp.
AAACTGTGGCAGTGGTTAATGGCTGCCGCGATGGGGTTGCTGGTCACTGAAACTTTGCTGGTCCGGATACGCCAATAAAAGTGGTTCACGATGATGGAAAAGACACTACGAAAACGACTGCATCAAGTGACGTCTCGATTTCAAGAACGACGCTTGGGGTGGCTGCTGGCGTTGATCGCGATCGTGTTTGCGGGATTGGCGTGGAGCTTGTTGCCTGCGGCACGAGCAGGCCAGATTATGGGCTCGGAAACCGCGATCGTCCTGCTGGGTGTGGCGTCGCTGGCGATGCTGATCGCCTGGGCGGTGACGCGGCGAAGCTTTTCGGATCCTCACTCGATCGCCAGCAAGATCGAATCCAAGTTCCCGAGTCTGCAGCAGCGTCTACTGACTGCGGTTTCACTAACCACTCGCGAGCAAAAATCAGACAGTTATTTACAGCAACGAGTGATTCGTGAAGCGTGCGACCATTCGCAACGCAATCGCTGGATCGAAACGGTGCCGCAAAGTCAATTGTGGCTCAGTCGTATGTCGGGAATGAGCGCGACGTTGCTGATGGCGGCGGTGCTAGGGATGTTGTTTGTGACGTCGGCGGACCCTTCGCAAGTCGGCGCGAGCATACCGCGACAGAACCAGAGTAATGCAATTGTCGATCCGGGGAACGCGGAAATTGAACGAGGCACGAGCTTGGTGGTCACCGCTCGCTTTGAATCGGTCGCCCCGAGTGAAGCCGAGCTGCGTGTGATCAATCGCGATGGCAGTGAACAGCGATTGACGATGAAACAAAATCTGCAGGACCCGATCGTGGCCGCGTTTTTGTCCTCCGTCGACGAAGCCTTTGAGTACCAGATTCTGACGCGAGATTGGTCGAGCCAAACATACTCGATCGGTGTCTTTGAGTTTCCGAAGTTGGTGCGAAGCGATGCACTTTTGGACTTTCCCAAGTATACCAGGATGGATGACAAACGGATCGAAGACACCGTGCGTGTATCAGCCGTCCAGGGGACGATGCTCACCTGGCACTGCCATCTGAACAAGCCGGTCGCGTCGGCGACGCTCGTGGAAAAAGACGGAACACGAACGCCGCTGCAGCCAATGGACCGCACGAAAGGTGACGGGATGATGGTCCAGTTGCGGATGGAGGAATCGAAACGTTACACATTGGAATTGATCGACGAACAGGGCCGCAAGAACAAGTATCCAGCCGAGTTGGTCGCGAAAGTGCTGCCCAATCAGCCGCCCAGCATCAAACTGACTCAAGGAGGTGACGTTAGTGTTTCGCCGCTCGAAGAGTTGTCGCTTGCCGCAGACATCGCGGACGACTTTGGGCTCCATCGTGTCGGGCTTTCTTATAACTTTGAGGGCAAGGCGACGGAGTTCGCGTTCGAGGAAAAGGACGCTGCAAAGCGGAAACAGGGGTTTTCGCACATGGTTGAGTTTGAAGCACTCGACGCGGAACCCGATCAATTGTTTGCGTATTATTTCTGGGCCGAAGACATTGGGCCCAGTGGAGAAGTGCGGCGAACGCAAAGCGACATGTACTTTGCCGAGGTGCGTCCTTTTGAAGAGATTTTTCGCGAAGGGGAACCGCCACCAAGCGGCCAAGCTCCGCCGAGCGAAAATGAACAAGCGGCCGAAGAGCTTGCCGAGCTGCAAAAGCAAATCATCACTGCGACTTGGCGTGTTATGCGTGATGAAACTGGTGCGGAGGTGTCGTCCGAATTTGCCGAGAATGTCAAAGAGATGCTCCAGGGGCAACAAAACGCAATCGCAATGCTCGATGAACTCGCGGCAGAGTTAAGCGATCCCCAGTCAAAATTGATTGTCGAGGGTGTCCGCGTCCATATGCAGTCTGCAGCAAGTGAACTCGAGAAATCACAACAGTCCAACACGACTGAAACGCTTGACGAAGCGTTGGCATCCGAACAAGCGAGTTATGCAGGCTTGTTGAAGTTGCGGGCGCGAGAGTTTCAAGTCACTCGGGCTCAGCAACAGAGCCAAAGTAGTTCCAGCAGCTCGGCATCGAAGCGTCAACAGCAATTAAACGAACTCGAGCTTGATCAGGATGAAAATCGCTACGAGACCGAGCAGCAAGCGGAAGCCAATTCGCCAGAGGCGGCGCAGCAACGCGAAGAACGACAAGTGCTAAGCCGGCTGCGGGAACTTGCCCAACGTCAAGAAGATATCAACAAGCAGCTGGCTCAATTGCAGTCCGCGCTTGAATTGGCCGAGTCCGAAAAAGAAAAGGAAGAGATTCGCCGACAGATTAAACGATTGCGAGAACAGCAGCAAAATTTGTTGCGTGAAACCGATGAATTGGCCGAACGGATGCAGAGTCCTGAGAACCAAGAATCGATGCAGCAGCAACGCGAACAGCTTGAGGAGACTCGCGAGAACCAACGTCGTGCCAGCGAAGCACTTGAGCAAGAGGATGCCTCGTCGGCACTGGCGGCTGGAAAACGTGCGGAACGTGAACTCGAAGAATTACAAGACGAATTTCGTCAACGCACCTCAGGGCAATTCAGTGACGCCATGCGTGAAATGCGAGCCGACGCACAAGCACTCGATCAAAAGCAGCAAACGCTGTCGGAAGCTCTCAGCGAAGAGGCTGAGAATCCTTCACCCGGGCTGCGTCGCAATGAACAACAGCAGCAACTGGAAAAGCAACTCGAAGAGCAACGTCGTGATCTGTCGCAGCTTGAAAACAAAATTCAGGTAACGGTCGAGCAAGCCGAAACCGTCGAGCCGCTGTTGGCGAAAGAACTATACGACTCGTTTCGCAATCTGCAGCAGCGTGAAGTGGATCGCCGTCTGGAAGAGACTGCTGAATTGGTCAAAGCCGGCTTTAAGGAAGAGGCTCGTCAATCCGAGACGGCGGCAGCCGAAGGCGTCAAATCGTTGCGAGAGGAACTCGAACAAGCTGCCAGTTCGATTCTTGGTGATGAAACCGAAGGCCTGAAACGCGCCGCCAACACACTGGAGCAACTCGCTCGTGATTTGGACCAAGAGATTGGTGAAGAAAGAGGAGAAGAAGGAAAGGGTGAAGGGGAGTTGGGAGAGGGGGAGAAAAGAAAAGGCCAGCAGGAGCAAGACGCGGAGCCCGGACAGGGACAGGGTGAACCGCAGGGAGAGAAGGGACAGCAAGGAGCGGAAGGCCGCGGCGAGCAAAGCGGCGAATCGAGCAGCGAACAAAGTAGTGAGCAAAGCGAGGGGCAAGGGCAGAGTGAGGGCGAGGGGCAAGGGCAGGGAGAATCCCCAGGACAGTCAATGCGTCCTGGCGAGAATGCGAGCGAGAGTGAGAGCCCCGGTCAGCAGGAAGGTCAGGCGGAAGGTCAGGCGGAAGGCGGTGAAGGAATCCGGGGTTCAAACCCCAGTCAAAGTCGTGCGGCGGCCCAGAGCCCGAGTGGATCGCCAATCGCCGGAGACGGATTTCGTGAATGGTCCGATCAACTTCGCGATGTCGAAGAAATGGTCGAGGACCCCGAACTGCGTTCGCGTGCTTCCCAAATTCGTGATCGTGCACGCCAAGTCAGAACCGATCTGCTGCGTCATTCCAAGGCACCGCAATGGGACTTGATCGAAGAGATGATCGCCGACCCACTACGTGAATTGCAACGAGATGTCCAAGAGGAATACATGCGCCGATCTGCGGAGAAAAATGCACAAGTTCCGGTCGATCGTGATCCGGTCCCGAGCCAATTCAGTGAGGCGGTTCGCCAGTATTACGAGAACCTTGGAAGCGGGCGTGGCAAATGATCTTCTCGACTTTGACTGCGGATGCAACGCTTTCGCTACGCGAAAATTTGATTTGGGGTGCACCCGACTGGGTGATTCCCGTTTCGATCGCGGCGGTAATTTTGGCGGGGTTGACGATTTGGAACTACGCATCGCAGCAAACGATGGGAGCGGTGCGGTGGTTGGCTGCGGCACTGAAAATTGCCGCCATTGCCTTAATCGCGATCTGTTTGTTACAGCCGATGCGCAGCGGCACACGACCGCGACCCAAAGCGAATGTGTTGCCGATCCTCATCGACAACAGCAAGAGCATGCAAGTGAAACCCGAAGGCGCCAACGAAACAAGGGCAGACGTCGTCTCGAAGCGAATCGCACCCGATACGGCTTGGCGGATTCGTTTGGAACAAGATTTCGATGTGCGAGGCT
>CAXBHV010000807.1:0-4154 GCA_963974855.1 uncultured Rhodopirellula sp.
TGCAACTGGGGTTGCCGGGTGAATTTTGCAGGGCCGACTATCTAGGAGTTCTTGTTTTGTAGTCGGTAGCTTCATTCGGAATCCTTAATCCATTGAGAATGCGTGTGTTTGTTGGTCGGAATGCGCTTCCCTATTCGAGTGTTGAGATGACGCATGCGTAACACTGAGTATTCCGACGTGGCTAGTTGCGCTCCCTGCGACGAATAAGCCACTGATGGCACTATGGGGCATGCCATCGTTGTAACGTCAAGCGGGTGATGCGCGACTGCTCGGCGAGGTCAGCTGTTCATGGACCGCCGAATGCAAGGGTCCGACTTGCGCTACGGCTGAAGCTGCTTCTGCATGGTGTTGTGGTTGTAGTAATCGCTGGCGTAGACAATTTTTCCGTTCAAAACGCGAAAAAAACTCGCACCGAAATAACTGATATTCGTGCTGGAGGGTGACGTCTCGCCACTGTTTCTCTTGGTGGCGGTGAATTCCCATTCAATCGCTACGCCATCGTCGGATGAAATCGGTTGCGAGCGGAGTTTCATTTTTCGATCAGGCAAAATTTGCTTCAGAAACTGCGAGACTTCGGTGATGGATTCCGGCCCGGTGCGGGATGCTTCATTACTAGTATTGAAATAGACGACGTTGGAGTCGATAACTTTTTTCATATCATTGGTTTTCCCGCTATTCCAAGCTTCAAGGTATTGTCGAACCACTTTCACATTCTCTGGCTCTTGTGCTTCCTGCGAGGTGGCGCTATAGGCGAACGGGGCCAGGATAAGAAACATGGCTCCCAACGCCTGCACTGAGCGATGGCGCAGGCCCTTTGAAGATTGAAATGAATGGGATGCCCAAGTGTGCTGCATGTGTTTCATAGTCGAGATTTTCTAAAGTCTGTTGAAATGAAGCCTGATTCAAAAAAATCGGTAGGTAATTTCTCTGCCATTAAGCTAATAAGGTTATGTTGTGATTGACTCCGAGTTGCTGTAACGGGACAACGGATTTCTATATGTACTTCGGTGAGGAATATCGGTTAATGGCGTTGCTGAGATGGTGTATCCCCGTGTTGGTAATTGGCTCGAGACTTGGGCTAATTGATTGTGCTCTGCTTGGTGGATTGCGCGGTTTCGGAAGGGGTTTCTGGATAAGCCGTTTGCCACCCCCCACCTAATGCCTTGGCTAGGCTGACCATGTTGAGCGCTTTCTTGGCCTTACTTTCGATCAACTGGTCTTCAGCCAAATAAAGCGTCCGTTCGGCGGTTAGCAACGTTAGGTAATCAATCGTTCCAACCTTGCGTTCTCTCAAGGCGCGATCGTAGGTCAGTTGGCTGTCTTCCTTTGCCCTCATCAAGGACTCCTCGCGAACACCTTCCTGATGGGTTTCGGTCAACGCGTCTTCGACATCGCGGAAAGCGATCTGGACCGTTCGCTGGTAGTCCAGCCTTTGGCCTTCCGTGGTTGCCTTCGCGGCACGAATGCGCGCCTCGCGTTGCCCTGAGTCAAACAAAGTTTCCGAGCCTGCCAGCGTCACGCTCCAGATCAGGCTCCCGGCTAAAAAAAGCGAACCGTAACCGCTCGCCGCTGTTCCCAGTGTCAGTGGGATCCGGAAGCGGGGAAAGAGATCGGCAACGGCGACATTGGCTTTGGCTGTTGCCGCGGCAAGTTTTCGTTCAGCTGCCCGAATGTCGGGTCGATCCCGCAGAACCTGGGAGGGAATGGACACAGGCAACGTTGGGGGGGCGGGAACCGGAGAGGTGGATTGCGCCAACTGGGCTTGCCAATCGCCGGGGAATCCGCCGACGAGAACGGCAATTGCGTGAGAATGTTTGCTCACCCTGGCATGCCAGATCGGCAACTGCGCGACCGCGGCCTGCCATTCCGCGTGTGCCTGCGTGAGACTAGATGCGTCAACGATCCCTGCACTGCGAAGATGTACATTCGTGTCGTAGGTGGCCTTAGTACGTGCGACATTGCGTTCAGCGATCGCCAAGCGCTGTTGCTCCGAACGCAGCTCGATGTAGTTCGACGCAATTTCGGCCAGCAGGCTCGTGAGAATGGCCCGCCGATCCTCCTCAATGTTTCCTGCCGTAGCATCAGCCGCCTCAATAGACTGCTTGATTCGCCCGAACAGATCAGGCTCCCAACTTGCCTCAAACTCGACTGTTTGGGTGTTGGACACGATTGTTTGCAAGCGCGCGGTCAACGAGACGATTGAGTAGAGGGTCGTTGAAGGCTTTCCACCACGTCTGAAGCTCGGCCACATTGTCGGAGGCATGCTGCATTTTCTCCTGCTCGGCCCAAGCGTTCGGCACGAGTGGTACTGGCTTTTCGTAGCGAACGGCGTGAGGAACTGCACAACCGGATAACAATGCGAGGACGATGGCAGCTGTAATTGGAATTCGCATGGCAACCTCACAGGACCTGTTGAGCCCAAGCGAGCAGACGCCCCTTGGGGATTGACGTGCCCACGGCAACACTGCACGTCATGCCGGCAGCAAGCATCACGTCGGGAGGCACCTTGTCGATATGCACACGCACCGGGATGCGTTGGGCCAGCCGAATCCAGGTGAATACGGGACTGACGCTCGGCAGGCCATGCTGATCGGAGTAGTCGTTGGTGTCCGCCACGCCGCGACCAATACTGGAAACGTGACCTTGGATCAGTGAATCGAAGCCCATGAGACGAATTTGCGCTTGGTCTCCGGGAGCGATATGCCTGAGCTTGGTTTCCTCGAAATATCCGGTAATCCAGAAACTGTCCGGATCCAGGATCGCGACCTTGCTGGTACCCTTGGTCGCATAGTCGCCAGTGCGTAGGTGGAGATTTGTGATATAGCCGTCAATGGGTGCCACGACCGTCGCTCGCCTGACATCTAGTTCGGCTTTGGCCAGCTCAGCTCTTACATGATCCACTGCCGCCCGCGCTGCACGCACGTCACCGTTGGCTTGATCGATTCTTTCGTTGGCGATGATGTCGCCGCCGAGTGTATTGCGCCGTTTAGCAAGATTCATCTTAATTGCGAGGTCGGCTTCATGCTGCTCAAGCTCAGCCTTCTTGTCCATAACTTCAAGTTCGAGATCCTCAGTGTCAAGCCGGTAGAGCAGGTCTCCACGGTTCACATGCTGGTTGTCCTTGATCGCGACTTCGACAACGGTGCCGGAAACTTCCGGGGCAATCTGTACAACCTCGGCACTCACGCGCCCGTCGCGCGTCCAAGGGGAGACTACATACTCGCGCCATAACACCGAGGTCAGCCATGCCATTCCAGCGACTGCCAGTAGCGTGAGAGAAATCCTAAATAGAGGTTTTAATGTCATTTTCATAGAAGACTCGGAATCAGAATAAAAGGACGAAGGCTGCGATGATCGATACGAGTAGGGAGAACTCAAACAATGCCGGATGCCAGAAAAGCCGTATCACGCCTGTCCTCGCCAGCACCGGGCGGATTGCGAGAAATAGCAGCCACGCCACGACGATGCAGGTCATCAACCGCCTGCGCGCGATCATTCTGCAAATCGACGCCCAACCAAATGCGAAAGCCGCGTGGGAACTCAACACCTACGCCAAAGCTGAAATCGCCCGCATCCTAAATCTGCGCGTCAGGCTGATGGCAGCCAATCAACAACGCGAAGCGACCCATGCCCAACATCTGGTCGCGGACCGCCTATCCGAGCGTGAATTCATGCAAATGGGAGTGCCAAATTGAAACAGCTTCTTCTTTCGGTCGCGGCGATAGCCGCCCTCGGCCTATCGAACCCCGCCCGCGCGCAAGGTGTTCCGACATTCGATGGATCGCAACTTGGTCAGCTGGTTGCGCAACTCGAGCACATGGCCGAAGACCTGAATGTGCAGCTGCAACAGCTGGCCACCATGCGGTTGGAGCTCGAGACCCAGCTGTCACAACTCCTAAATTTGGAGGCCCAGCTGACATCTCTTATCGAAGGCAGCGGGCTAAGCGAGCTCTTTGCATCCGTCGAAGAATTCCGCGCCTTGCGGGGCAAACTTGTTGGCCCTCTAAATACAGCGCGCTCACTGGCGAGCGGAGACTTTCTGAGTGGCTTTAATCCAGGCGCGGAACTGGAAGCATCGGTTGAACGTGTGCTTTCCGGCAGTGGGTTCACACCTGAGACCTTGAGCACTCTTTCTTCATCGCCACAACCTGCTG
>CAXBHV010000808.1:0-4137 GCA_963974855.1 uncultured Rhodopirellula sp.
TAATGCCCTTTATCGAACAGCAAGCGTTGTGGGATCAGATTTCGAACCCCTATGACCCGAACGGTGACGGAGTGGCTCCGTTTTATCAACCGATGGGGGCTTCTCCTGCCAGAACATTGGCTCAGCACACCGGCGGTCAGGAATATAAGCCTTGGCTGACGAATATTCCGACGCTCCGCTGTCCAAGCGATCCCGGTAATGGCTTGCCATCCCAGGGGCGGACAAATTATGCCGCCAGTTTGGGAGATGCCGTTCACCTGTTGCCACTCGGATCGACCCCCTTCGACGACGGCAAAGTTGGATCGGGCAATTACTCGCGTGACGCGAACGCGGCCTGTCGAGGTATGTTTCGTTCACGCCAAGCAATGGCTTTCCGCGATGTACTCGATGGATTATCCAATACAATCGCAGCCGGCGAAATCGCGACCGACTTGGGTGATAATGATGCTCGCACACGACCTGTGGTGAAGGCTATCTCGGCCAATCTTTGGTTCGCTGGCAACTCCATCGCTTGTCGTGGTTTGTTGGATCCCAATCGTCCTCAGTTTTTCAACCAGCAGCTTGGCACGATCACAAACGAGGAAGAGCGTCGTGGTTTTAGATGGGCCTATGGTCGCCCGCTATATACCGGAATCACGACAGTCAATCCGCCTAATTCAGAATTGTGCATGCGACTCAGTGCCGAGACCGATGGGATGCTATCGCCAAGTAGTCGTCACCAAGGCGGTTGCCATGTTCTGTTGGGTGACGGTGCCGTCAAGTTTATCACCGACTCGATCGATTCAGGCGACCAGAATGCGGCTCAGGTTTACTGGGGTAACACTCCAGGCGGACAAAGCCCGTTTGGCCTATGGGGTGCGCTTGGCACACGTGCTTCACGTGAATCACTGAGTGGCGATTTCTAATCATTGCTCTTCGCTCGTCGAAGTCCAATCAATCCAGTATCCTGTGTCGTTCGGCGGCGGTTCACCCGCCGCCGAACGACGAAGCATGAAGTTCAGGTTGATTGGACGTTTTTAGTGGGCACGGATTCAATCAGTAGCAACTTCGTCGATCCCTATTCTAATGTTTAAAGAACGCAAATGACGCGAATGTGTCTTTCCCTTTCGATGTTCGGTATGAGTCTTCATCGGGGGGCTCTTGGGATGAATGTGACGCTATTGCCTGCGGCAAAGCCGTGTCTGTGTGTCGCGGGCCATATACTCGGGACACTCTTAGCCGTTAGCATGTTCCCGGCCAGCGGGCAACAGTTTGCCCGTTCACAATCGCCGGACTCGCAACTACCCGATCAATCTACAAGCAAAGCAAACGTCGAGATGTCTACATTGTCATTGGATCGAATCTTTGGCTCGGATGAGCTCTCCGAGGACCACCTGCCCGATCTCGTTTGGAGCAAACGATCCGATACGTACTTCACGCTTGAGAAGTCAACGGAGGTCGAAGGGGGAGTCGACGTGGTTCGCGTCGACACGACTGACGGCACAAAGCAGACGCTGGTGCCCGCAAAGGCTTTGATTCCTAGCGACAGTACGACGCCGCTTGCGATCGATGGCTTTCAGTTTTCCAGCGATGAATCAAAGCTGTTAATCTTCACCAACAGCAAACGGGTGTGGCGACGCAACACCCGTGGCGACTATTGGGTGTTGGATGTCGCTTCCCAAAACTTGAAACAGCTCGGAGGTGATGCAGCGCCGTCGACGTTGATGTTCGCCAAGTTCTCTCCTGAGAATCGCCTCGTGGCGTATGTTTGCAACAACAACCTGTATGTTCAGGACATAGACAATCTGCAAATCACGCAACTGACCGATGACGGATCCGCCGAGACGATCAACGGCACGTCGGATTGGGTCAACGAAGAAGAATTGGCGATCCGCGATGCTTACCGCTGGAGTCCTGATGGGAAAGCGATCGCGTTTTGGCAATTCGACACCACCGGCGTCGGGCGGTTTCATTTGATTGACAATACCCGCGGCATCTACCCAGAAATCACCTCATTCCCATACCCCAAAGTGGGCGAGAAAAACTCGGCCACGCGATTGGGAGTCGTTCGAATTGACTGCGGAAACGTCACTTGGCTGGACGTCCCCGGAGACGCTCGCGAACATTATTTGCCGCAAATGGAATGGACGCCCGACAGTCACCAACTTTTGCTGCAGCAGATGAATCGCTTGCAAAACACCAATCGTGTGATGCTCGCCAATCCCGAAAACGGCAAGACGCAAACCGTCTTTACCGATACGGATGAAACTTGGTTAGAAAACGAAAATCCCGTGCGATGGATCGACGACGGCAACGCATTTGTTTGGCTGAGCGAGCGTGATGGGTGGCGACATGCCTATCGCGTCAGCCGCGATGGACAACAAGTAACCAAGATAACGGACGGCGAATATGACGTGCTTGAAATTGAGGCGATCGATGCGAAGGCGGGTTGGCTCTACTTCACGGCCTCGCCTGATAACCCGACCCAGCGTTATCTATACCGAGTCAAGTTGGATGGTTCGAATCTGACACGATTATCACCAGAGGATCAACAAGGTTGGCACAGCTATACGATCTCCGATGATTGTCGTTGGGCTGTGCATACCTATTCGACATTCAACACGCCACCGATGGTCAAGCTGATTCGGCTCGAAGAGCACAGCGAGGTTCGCGTGTTAACTGACAACACCAAACTGCGAGAGCGACTCGCCGAATTGAACGCACCGACATCGGAATTTTTTCGTGTCGATATCGGCGATGGGCTGCAGTTGGATGCATGGTGTTTGAAACCGCCTCAATTGGATGAAACGAAGAAGTACCCACTGTTGGTTCACGTTTACGGAGAACCGCACGGGCAAACGGTGAAAGATGTTTGGCAAGGGGCACGTGGTCTTTGGCACGCGATGCTGGCACAGCAAGGCTATGTCGTCGTCAGTGTGGACAATCGAGGAACCCGATCACCACGCGGTCGCGAATGGCGAAAATGCATTTATCGAAAGATCGGGATGATTGCGCCGGAGGAACAGGCCGCCGCCGTACAAGCGTTGTTGGCCAAGTCGAGTTATCTGGATTCCAAGCGAGTGGGTGTGTGGGGTTGGAGCGGAGGTGGCAGCATGAGTCTCAATGCGATCTTCCGTTATCCCGAGCTCTACAGCACCGCCATTGCGGTCGCCCCCAATGCCAATCAATTGCTTTACGATTCCATCTATCAAGAGCGATACATGGGATTGCCAGATGACAATGCGGAAGGCTACCGGCTTGGTTCCCCCATCACCTATGCTAGTCAGCTAAAAGGAAATTTGATGATTGTCCATGGTACGGGGGATGACAACGGGCACTATCAAGGAACCGAGTATTTGATCAACGAATTGATTGCCAATAACAAACGGTTTTCTGTGATGCCCTATCCCGCGCGCTCTCACGCGATCAACGAGGGGACGAATACCGTACGTCATTTCTACTCGGTGCTTACCGATTACCTGAATGACCACTTGGCTACTCCCGCGCTCTGAAGATTAAAGGGAAGCCCCACAAGTTTACCTGACGATGATCAACGAGGCTGGGTCCCGAAAAGAATATTGAATAGCTGGGCTTTTGCCTCGGATCACATCGGATATCGCAACATCAAAAGTGCGGAAGTCACTGCAATGGAAGTCGCGGGCGAGAAGAGGATATTTGAAGCCTAGCGTGTTGCTTTCAGTTTCGTCGAGGGATGGCGAGTGTGACGGCGTAGTCGGCGGCTCCGTTTGGGGAGTCACTGAAGTAAACGTCGAAACCGTCTGGCGTGTGTTCGAGTGCGATCACGTCTCGACCTTGACGTTTAACGATCCATGCCTTCGATAGATCCAATCGATCTCCGAGATCTCGCCATGCTGCGGGAGTCCGATTCAACTTGGTCCATGGCTCACCATCGAAAAGGACGCGACTTGGTCGTGCCCAATGATTATGTACGTAACGCACCTCATCGCGACTGAAGGTGATCCGCCCACTGCCATCAAATCGCCCTGAAATACGCAGCAGTTTTGGTTGCGCATCGACAGCGTCGTCAAAAGTCGTGGCATCCTCACGTCGTTCGGATAGCTTACTTAGCTCACGGTTTGGCGGAGCGCCGAGGCTCAGTCCCGTGGTAACCATCAAACACAGTAAGGTCTGGAGACA
>CAXBHV010000809.1:0-4135 GCA_963974855.1 uncultured Rhodopirellula sp.
AGGTGCCGGATTTACTGCGAAACGAGGTACGGTGGTGAAGAGCATCTCGTTGACATCGAACCCTGAACACATCGAAGGCCGCGTCAACGGAACCCAAATCGTGCTCTTCGCCAACTTCCTCAAAAAGGCAAACTGAGCCGAAGTGGTGAGATAAGAATCAGGACATTGGCCGCAGCGAAAGTCGCAGAGACTTTCGATCATTCCCAGCGACGTAATCGGATAGCCGTTTGGACGTTAACGCTACAAACCTTGAGCCGTGGGCCGTAAGGCACCGGGTAGTGCGTGGGATGAGCCGCTCACGCGCGAGCGGCTCACTAGATCAACAGTCGAATTAGTCGCGGGCGACGTGAAATCCAAGTTTAAGACTAGCCGCCGTCAGCTCAGAGGGCCTCTCCCGAACATTGCCGCTACCTCCGCTGGGCCCATCGTGCGACAACGATGCGACCAAAGTTGTTATGATGAAATTTGTGCTCGAAGCACATGCAGTGGTGGACCAAGTTTGATGTCGTTTCCAATCGGTGAGTTTTGCTTGCGAATTGGACCGGCATCCCACGCGAGGTTACCTCGCGGGTTTTTAGTATCGATGCATGGTTTGCACGAGCTGACATCCGACTGCCGTCGGATAATGGCTCGCGCGTCCGCTCGGACCGGTTGGTGCCTGCGATGTGCTTCGAGCCATCCTGTTTTGTGACCGTGTCCCGAAACTCACTTTAGCCGCTCATGAATTCTTAAGACGATGGCAGTGAACCCGAAACGGCAGGTCTCACGGCAATGCTTGGCGGACTGTCTCGCTCGCGATCTTTCCTCACGCTACTTGGTCAATCGCGATTTGATTTTAGAGCGTCTTCGATTCATCACGTCGCGTCGGGCCAAGTGGATCGAACAACTTGCTGACGCCATTCACTCTCGCTATGGAAGAGTCGGGCACGCGCCCCGGATGGAACTCCGGTTTTGGTTGTCAGATCATCCGGCACTGAAACGAGGTTTTGGTGGCTCCAAAAAATTAGCAGTCAACGAGTCGGTTTTCCAAAACTTTTCACATCCCGAGTACCGCTGGGAGGTCCCGCATGCGGAAAACGAAACGCAATTGTGCGACCTGCTGTGCTTGAGATCGCCTCAAGTTCTCGACTGGCTCGAAACACCCCACGTTCGACGAGACACCAAAGTTGACCATTATCAACGTCGTCTGCTTCGCACGTCGGGCGGTCGCAGTCGATGGATCGAACAACCACGTCCGGTATTAAAGCGAGTGCAACGACTGATCGCCATTGAAATTTTGTCCAAAATACCGTTGCATGACGCGGCTCACGCCTATCGCCCAGGCCGCTCGGTGCGATCGTGTGCTAGTCCCCATGTCGGCAAACGTGTCGTCTTGAAAATGGACTTAGTAAACTTCTTTGGCAGCATCCCGCTACGCCGAGTCGCAGCCTTGTTCCGCCATGTTGGCTACCCACACCCGGTCGCACTATCACTGGCTCGAATCTGCACCACGCCCGCGATCCTGTCCGTTGATACCGACGATGAAAGTCATCTCCGGCGAACGCGACTACCAATCGGCGGACCGTCATCGCCAGGGATTGCCAATGCGATCGCTTTCCAGCTTGACCGTCGTTTGGCTGGTTTGTCTCGCAGTCTTGATGTCGGCTACACTCGCTACGCCGATGACCTGATTTTCAGCGGAAATCAAGCATTCGCGGCGCTAGTCGATCGGTTTGCGACGACCGTCGCGGTGATCGCAATCGAAGAAGGTTTTCAAGTTCAATATCGCAAGACACGAGCGATGTTTTCCGGGGACCGCCAACGAGTTTTAGGGTTGAACGTGAACACGCGGATCAATACCGACCGCAAGCAGTACGAGCAACTCAAGGCGATCCTGACCAATTGTCTTCGGCACGGATGGCGATCACAGAATCGCGATTCACTACCTGCGTTTCGTGAACACTTGCAAGGCCGCATCGGCTACATCGGACAATCCAACACAGCTCGATACAAAAAGCTGACGCAACTATTTGCTAAGATCGACTGGTCTTAAAGAGAACCGGCTTCCGATCTACGCAAGTCGCTCTTAGAAGACAGGTAGACAATGCGCCAGATAGATGGAAAAGTTGGCATTTTTCAGCAACAATCTTTCTGCCTTAGCTCGATCGAGCCACCCATATTCCGAAAACCCACCAAGATAGCTGTGTTTACTACTGCGTTAACCGAAAGCTCAATTTAGTGCAAGCCAACTCAACTGCTAGTTGTCTGAAACTCAAATAGCAATTTCGACATACGAACAATCAATGCGCAGTATTACATTTGAGATAGCACCGGAGTAATAAATAAACGACGCAAATGAAATAAAACCACCATCTTTGACAATTCGCACTAGACTAGTATAGTCAGATCGAGGCCTCTCTCCTCTATATTTGCTGTTGATCCTGCAGCAGAGAACGACAATGTTTAGCTTTATATGCGCGTTGAACTATGGCCAACTTGCCAACTAGCGATTAGCCACTGAATTAACGTCACGGATAAGGTACGAGGAGAGAGGTTTCTTTTGTTAATCAAGCCCGATCTAGACAAAACACTGGATGAAGCAATCGCGGCGTTTGTAAGTCTCGATTCACCTCGTGATTTAGCGTCCTTACTTGAAGTACCATTTAGCAGACTTCGTTATCTTTTGTATCGAATGCCTGATTCTAGGCGTTACACAACATTTGAGATTCCCAAAAAAACAGGAGGTCTTCGAACGATTGACAAACCGACGAGAGGCATAGCGATTTTACAGCAAAAACTCTTGCCAATATTGAGCTCGTTTTATACTCCTAAGCCTTCAGCACATGCATTTATTCAGGGACGAAGCATCGTAACAAACGCAAAGCCTCACACCAATTCGAGATACGTGTTCAACGTCGATCTTGAAGATTTCTATGGAACTATAAATTTTGGGCGTGTGAGGGGGATGCTCCTTGCAAAACCGTTTCAGGTTGAAGAGAAAACGGCAGCAGTCTTAGCCCAGCTTTTAACCTTTAAGCAACGACTACCCCAAGGGGCTTGTACATCTCCGCTCATTTCCAACGTAATTGCGAGAGGATTGGATGGACGACTTACTCAACTGGCTCGCCGCTACCACTGCAATTACACGAGGTATGCTGACGACATTACCTTTTCGAGCAACAAAAAAAATTTCCCAACCGCCATCGCCAATCTCGATGAACCCAACCCCGTCACTCCTGGAACAATGATCGGTGAGAAACTCCAAGAGGCTATTGAAAAAGAGGGGTTTCGAATAAATCACACGAAAGTTCGGATGCAAATTCGGTCGATTCGTCAAGAGGTTGCTGGAATCACAGTAAACCAATTCCCGAACGTGCGAAGAAAGTTCATACGCCAGATTAGAGCTATGATTTATGCTTGGGATAGGTTTGGACTTGAAGAGGCCGAGCGAGAGTACCTTGAACGATATTGCACAAAAGAAACTTGTCTTCAAGTCGAAAACGATGGCAACTACTTCCGTAACGTTGTTTATGGAAAACTTGCATATCTTAAAATGGTTCGGAACGAGGATGTAATATTTTGCAACTTAGCTGCCAAAGTTAGCCAAGTTGATTCCGATCCACCGGATTTCATTAAGGCCGCAAGAATGAAAGCTGACAGCTTCGACGTTTTCATATGCCATGCAAGCGAGGAGAAAATTGATGTAGCGATACCACTTGAGCAAGCCTGCGAAAAACTCGGGCTAAAAGCCTTTGTTGATCAAAAGTATATTCAGTGGGGAGATTCGATTACACAACGAATCAATCACGCGTTGTCACAATCGCGTTTTTTTGTTGCAATTATCTCTGCCTCTTCTGTTAAGAAAGCATGGCCCATGCGAGAACTTAACAGCGCAATTGCGAGAGAAATAAGTGGACAGCATAAAATCTTGCCACTCATCATCGGCGACACAGAAGCAGTCCTGAAAGAGCTTCCCCTTTTGGGGGACAAGTTGTACTTAGAATGGTCTGACAATCCAGCTGATATTGCTCAGAGAATCGCGGCCTTGAAGGGACAAAGCAAGAAAAAGAAAGTCGCTAAGACGCATAGGAAGACGACTTTGAAGACTGCACCAAAGAAGACTGCACCAAAGAAGACTGCACCAAAGAAGACTGCA
>CAXBHV010000810.1:0-4135 GCA_963974855.1 uncultured Rhodopirellula sp.
ACTCCGCTAGATGCATAAAAGTCGCCTTGTTTCATTGCCCGAATCAAATGCTCGGGAGTCAAATACTTGCTGCGGACCATCACCCAGCCACGTCCGGGCCGCGAACCGGCCTTGCCGTGATACTCGTGTGAATCGTCGGTGCCGATTCCCATCAATGGAGGAATGTCGAGCGAGGTTTGGCGAATCGCGTTGGCAATGTCCCACATCCGTTCGATGCTGGGGTGATCGTCGTCACCGAGATGGTTCACACCGGGATGTCCGTTGTAAACCTCGAAGAAACGCTCCGAGACGACCGCGGCCAGATCCTCGGCGGTTATCGCATAATGAAAATTGGGATGGTTCACGTGAGGCAGAACCTCGCGGCCATGTTTCTTCTCATGCTCGAGGATCGCACGCAAGTTATTTTCGATTGCTTGTCGCACGGTGTCGCCCCCGACCGGTTTAATCACTTCGGCTAAATTCGTGGCGTTGATGTGAACCGGTTTGCCCTCGGCTTGATCGCTGATTTCTTCGGCCGGAATCAGAATGAATTTTCCCGATTCTTCGACGAGGTAGCGAAACTCGTCCATCGGTTTCAGCCGGACTTCGTGACTTTTCTGTCCCGGCTCGCCTCGGGTTTCAACCCATGCGTCCCCGAATCGTTCGCGATAGCGATCGAGTATGCCCTCGTCCGCTCGCTTATGGATCGCGGACATCTCCATCCAACGCATGCCTTCGCTCAACACGTTGTGGTCCGTCAGCGCAAGAAAGTTGTAATCGCGTTGGCGATACCAATCCGCGATCATTTCAGGGAATTGGTCTCCATCGCTCCACAACGAATGCGTGTGCAGGTTGCCCTTCCACCAGCGTGGTTCAGGATCAGTGTTGGCTGACTCTTGTGCATTTGCACGTAGCGTCAAGGCGAGTAAAAATAAACTCGCTATGATCCAATGTTTCCGCATGTTACTTTTGTTACGCATGTTAATTTGGTTCTGGCCAATTCAAGTGTTTGTGTAGAAATGCAAAGGTCCCAAGACCACGAATGGTATGGGGACCATTGAAGAATTCGATGGTGGTGGAATCACCGAGTCCGAGTTCGTCGTAGTGACGCCGGACTTTGGCGTATTCCGCTGCCACCCATTCATCCGGCGCGACACCATCGCGATGTCCACGCTCGACCATGAACGGGCGGGGCGTCATCATACAGGCAAGCTCAGCATAGTTGGCCACGTTTCCCATGTTCCACTCCCAAATTTCATATTCGCCAGTGTAGACGTAACTAGACCGATAGATGTTGCTGGTTGTTTTGCCAATCCACTCATTGAAGTCGGCAGAACAAATCGACAAGGTGTATTGCGGAACAAAAGGGGGCACACGCACTGCGGTTTTGCCGCCGTAAGAGATCCCATAAAACGCGATCCGATCGGGATCCACTTCAGGCAGCGTACTGAGCCACTCGAGTGTACGTTCGTGCTGAGGGATGATGTAACTAAACAGAGATCGCTTCAGCGGATTGGATTTTCGTTGAATTTCACGAAATGCATCGCCGCCGCGATAAGGATTTTGAGGTGCATAGACAATGAATCCGCGGAGCGCTAGCTCGGCAGCGAAGCCGCGATCTAAGAAAAGATCCGTGTGTTGTTCCAACGTGCTGGCCGCAGTGCCTTCGAGCCCATGTTGGCAAACGACAACAGGCCGCCGCTCGCCTGGTTTCAAATCGGTTGGCAATAACAAAATGCCTCCGGCAATCACATCGTCGAAAACATCCAGCACCACTTCGTATCCCTTAAACTTTTCTTCTTCGATAATTAATCGAGAACGTGGATTGACCGGAAGCTTCGCATGCGGAAGTCGCCCAATCACCTCATCATAAAATTCGTCACGATACGCTGCGGTGGTGTCGACCCAGGACTCTACGGTGCTCCGATTGGCCTTTTTCCAGTGCTGATCCCGAATCCGTGGACTGTCACGAACCAGACGTTGATTTCGCTCAACCAGTTCGTCGACCTGCCTTGCTTGTCGTTCGGATTTATCTGCCAGCGGTAAATGCGGTGTCAATTTTGCGGGTGTTTGCAGTGATGCGTCGATATTCAGTCCGGTTAAAAACGAAGTCACCGCTGCCACACTGCCGGCTGGGCCCGTGCCATCGTCACTAACGACCAGTTCGATCTGGTCGGGTTGGTCCAGCGATTGGTAATGGGATCGAGCACGTGAAAATTCATCGCGTACGGAGGCTATTTTCGGAGTATGAATTTGGCCGGGTGCCGCTCCGCCTCTTCGGCCAGGCGTGACTGCGGGCGGGCCATCGACTTGGGGAACTCGGCATGCTTCGACAGTCAACCGCTGTGGCGCGATAAGCGAAGCAATGTCGGCGTCGGCAAACTCGGTCAACAAGCTCCAAACATTGCGGTAGATCGGCTCGCGCCAAATCTGTTCTCGGTCGTCAAAATACCCGCATACCATTGCCGAATCGATTCGCGTATCAACCGCAGCGGCATAAAACGCCAACAAGCCGCCTTCGCCCACACCGGCCACGCCAATCGGTCGGAGCTGCTTTTTAGAATCGCGTCGCGTGACGAAGTAATCGGCTGCAGCAAGTATTTTCTGCACCTCGTAACCGATCACGTGGCGTCCGATTTCAAACGACGTGCGGTAAACGAATTCGCGATGAGGTTGGTTGGTAAAGCCAACGGCTGGATTGCCAGAGTGTTCTTGGTCGCGATTGATTAGCGTGGGAATCAGGACCTCGCAACCTTGCTGGACCAATTGCAGTGCAAAAAGGTTGGCATCGGCGCCTTCGCTTAATCCCACAAAGGCTTCGGGACTCCAGGCGGGATCTGGGATTGCGATCACGCTTGCCGTTGGCTCTCGTCCTATGGGGGTCAACAACAATCCTTCGCCGGTAACGCCGTCCATTACGGGCCAGCGGACTTCGCGAACCACGCACTCGGCGGAACTAGCCATAATCGGAGCAGCCGACTGAAAGTCTTCCTGAGAGATGATCATCTGTAGCGTTGGCTGATCGGCGCGAGGATCGACCGCTCCGATAATTCGCGTGAATCGATCGCGGTTCGCCTGGATGCTGCGCAAGTAGCGATCTTCGGACGCATAATCACGATGCCAATTTTGATCGCGTATTTTGTTGGAGAGGCTCAGTTCACGTTCCGCGAACCGATTGATCCCACGAACCATCCACTCGTCCAGTGGTTCGTCTAGCTGCAGCGGCCGCGTGTCTGGCAGCGTTTGTACCCCGCTGTTTGTGGGGGCGGTGTTGTCATTTGCATTCGCAATTGTGAACGTGGTTAGCCACGCAAAGCAAACCGCAGAAAGGTGGTTTCTGTGGAATAAGAATCCGCGAGTAGACATTCGCATCTATAGACTTGGTCGGTGGGAGGCGAGCGAGGTGGGAAGTCTTTGCGAATATTCTACATCATCCGAGAGTAAGCGTGTGTGGAATGGAATCGGGACAGCTGTTTGTTTCGTTGTGGCAAATGTTTTAGAACCTCTACCGAGCGAAACTTAGGGGAGGTCCAGTGGGCGATCGCGTCGTTCGGGAGGTCAACCACACGACCCGGCGGATTACGTCAACAAATCTTCTGGCAAATTCTGCTACATTGGCAATCGCATTAGATTTGATTGTGCCGCGTTTTTCCAACGTATACAATCGATCCTCCCCCCGCAGCGGCTATCCTGCTCGCTCTATACACTTGCTCCCACCTCGCGAAAGTGTGATTGAATGAAATGTTTTGAATTCTCGCGGTCCCGATTTCTTAACTTGTGGCTCGGCCTAGTTCTTGGTTTGTCCCTAGCGGTAAGCTGCGCTGGGCAGTCGTATGCTAAGGACGCGATCCAGCCCGAACGTGAGGCTGAAGCGGGGCTTTCCGTTGCTGCGTTTGACATTGATGCCACTCCGCCGGTTGGTTCCGCAATGGCGTATGACCGGGTCAACAGTCATGGTGAACTCGGGCTGCGATGCCGTGGGGTCGTGATCATGGGCTCTGGAGATCCGATTGTCTTGTGTGCGGTCGATTGGATTGGGATTGGTAACCAAAGCCAGGATGTATTTCGCGAGCGGATTGCCAAAGCTGCGGGCACGACGCCATCACGCGTTGCGGTTCATACGCTGCATCAACATGACGCGCCGCGTAGTGATTTT
>CAXBHV010000811.1:0-4130 GCA_963974855.1 uncultured Rhodopirellula sp.
TGCAATTTCTTCGAAGCGGTCTTCGACGGCGCGAAAGTCACCTTGCAGCGTTTTGAGTAAATCCACCGCAGTATGGAACCGCTCTCGGATTTGCGCGGGATGATAGGTCTGGACGGCCACGCCACTCCGAATGGCGTCGATTTCGGCATCGATTCGCTCACGCTCGTCGCTCAATTCAGCCAACCGGCGGTCGGGGTCCGCAGACGCTCCGCGGGCAATATCCGAAAGCGTGTCGATCACCAACCGCAGTCGACCTTCGGTTCCGACCAAACGATTATCGCGTGACAGCGCTGTGTCGATGAACCGGATCGCGTCCTCGGCGTGGCGAGTCAGTTGGTAATGCCGGTCCGAAGACTCTGGTGATAAGAAACGTCGCAGCCATCCCGCATCGGACCATTCTCGCAAATAACGGTCCGCAGACCCGCACAGAACCGTATGTTCCTCGTGGCTTAGTTGCTCTTGATAAATTTCCAAGCGATGGGTGAGTTCATCTTGCGGCAACGAAATCGCGGCCCCAGAACCAGAGCCTTTGAAAGTTTGGTAAAGAAAGAACAGCACATACGCACCCTGATCCGCTTTTAACAAGCGAATGGTGGGCGAGGATTCCAAAAATGATCGTACCGCTTCTCTATCCATGACCAAGATTCTAATCCAAACATTTGACACGTTTGGTCACGTTGGGAACGAAAATTGGAAGGATTAAAGTAGCGAAAGTCGCCAAGACTTTTGACAATTCCCCCGGTCAGCCGAGATTCCGAATCAGCCAAGCCATTCGACGATTTTCGTTTCGCGGAACCAATGGTATCGCGTTTGCACCAAAATTCGTGATGGTTTTTATGTGACAAATTATGTGACAAATCGGTACTGATAATCCGCATGGGGGAATCTGATGAAAGCGATGGTATTGTCGCAAACGGCTCCGCTCAGCGAGAGACCGGATCCCCTGCAATGCGTCGAGATGGCAACGCCCGAGCCTGTGGAGAATGAACTCTTGATTCGGGTCGCGGCGTGTGGCGTTTGTCACACCGAACTTGATGAAATCGAAGGCCGGCTGACACCGCCTCGGCTGCCAGTTGTGCTTGGCCACGAAGTCGTGGGCCAAGTCGTCGAGCGTGGTGCGGGCGTCACCCGCTTTGCCATTGGCGACCGCGTGGGGGTGGGATGGATTCATCATTCCAGTGGCACAGTGGACGAGAATCTATCGCCCCAGTTCGCGGCAACCGGCTGCGACGTCAACGGTGGCTACGCAGAATTCATGACCGTTCGCGAAGATTATGCGGTGCCGATCCCCGACAACCTTAGCGATACGCAGGCGGCACCATTGATGTGTGCTGGTGCCATCGGATACCGCGCACTGCGTTTAACGGGACTTCGTGATGGCGAGCCACTGGGCTTGATGGGATTCGGTGGTTCAGGGCATCTCGTGTTGCCAATGGCAAAACATCTGTTTCCGAACTCGCCCGTCTATGTTTTCACGCGAGACGAATCGGTCCAGCAGTTTGGCTGCGAATTGTCCGCCGACTGGGCGGGCGACATCGACTCGGTGCCGCCCCAACAGCTGCAAGCGATCATCGATACGACGCCTGCCTGGAAACCGGTGGTCGAATCGATGAAGAAACTTCGCCCCGGGGGTCGTTTGGTGATCAACGCGATTCGCAAAGAAGACGCGGACAAGAGCGAACTGCTGAAATTGAGCTATCACGAACATCTGTGGATGGAACGTGAAATCAAATCGGTAGCAAATTTGACTCACCGCGATATCGCCGAATTTCTGCCGCTCGCCGCCGAGATCCCGCTGCTGCCAGAGGTCACACTTTATCCACTTGAGCAAGCCAACGAGGCGCTCCGCAATCTCCGACGCGGACAAATCAAGGGCGCCAACGTGTTAGTGGTTCCGGCGCTGAACCGGGGCGAGTGCCCAAACGAAACGCTGTGAAGCATTTTTGTTGTGTGTTTTGTGGTGCATTAACGTAGCGGAAGTCGTCAAGACTTTCGTTGAACGAACCCAATTCCCGAAACTCTTGACGAGTTCCGCTACAAAAAATGCTTCACAGCGTTAGGCTCCCGTCTGCTGAGGGGAGAAATGGTGAGACGGGAAAAGACGAGGTGGGAGCCAGCAAAGCAGTGCGTTGCCAAGCAGTAGCCTGGGCCGAGCGTTTTTTGTTGGCGATTACTGAAAAGTGTCCAAAATAGAGACAAATTATCTCGCCAAACGTCCAAAACAAGCGAGCGGATACCTATAGAGAGTAGCGGACCATCGAGTCTGTCTTTGTAGTCCCGTAGGGCCGGTTCCTACCGGCCGTCCTTAACGCTTCCATGGAGACGGCCGCTAGGAACCGGCCCTACTCGAGTCGCCTCATCCAGCGGTGCTGGCGGAACAATTGAGACAATTGTTCTACAAATTAGCGACGGGACTCGCCAGAAAAGTACGAAAGTCGAACTTAGCTTTTTGATTGCAATGTGAACGATGAAACCCAACGACGAGAAAATGGTCTCAAACCAAGTCTTCGCCATGTTCGAGAAGGCGATCGAAGGCGGACTTTCGCGGCAGGACGCGGAACGACTCGACCGACTCGTTCGCAGTGATCAGGGGATTCGTCGTGCCTACCTTCAATACACGCATCTACACGCCTGCTTGCATTGGGATGGGGTTTCGATCAGTGATCATGACCAGCGAGACTTCGTCAACGCGATGCAAGATTCGGCAAGCGATTCTGTCGCCACGGCCGCCTGTGCCTCGTCGGACTCGCCTCAAGACGATATGGGGCGAGCCATCACCGCTGCGGCGAAGCGGACGCAGAATGATTCAGCCAACGTCACTTTGTTTTCGAACCGGTGGTCCGATCATTTTTTCCGCTACGCCAGCGTCGCTGTGGTTGCGGTTTTGCTAACCGCATTTTCGCTGTCGTTCGTTCAACCTTGGGGGACGCCGACGGCACAGACCGACTCGGATCCAAACGTCGAAGCGGTCACTCGCGTCGACGCGACGGTCGCTCGAGTGGTGCAGCGAATTGACTGCGTCATGCAAAACGAGAAATGGAATTTGACCAATCCGTTCGCATTTGCATCGGGGCAAACCGTATCCGTCAGCGAAGGCTTGGCGGTGATTGAATTCAACAGTGGCGCCAGGGTGACGCTCGAAGGACCCGCAGAACTCGAGATCGTATCGGCAAACCGAGGCTTCCTTCACAACGGCAGATTGACGGCCACGGTCCCCGACGCGGCGATTGGGTTCGAAATAGGGACGCCCACAAGTCGGGTGATTGATTACGGCACCGAATTCGGAGTCAGCGTCAGCGACGACGGTGACACGGAAACTCACGTGTTTGACGGTGAGGTGCAGGTCGTGCCCGATGTTTCGGAAATGGACGACATTCGTTCTGGGGAAACAGCAAACGCCGCGACGATCCCAGCGATAAAGGGACCAGCGACAAAAGACACAGCGACCGGAGCCACGTCCACGGATGCAGCCCATTCAGGACGTCGATTGACCGAATCGATGGCGATGCGTGTGAACGCTCAGTCAACATCGGGCGAGGCAAACTCGCCGCCAACACAAACCATCACGTCTCGCCCGCAAGACTTTATCCGTGTTGCGAAGAAAGTTTCCTCCTTCGATGCAAATCGCGATCGAATCACCGACTTGCCACAAGCGGATCGTTTGATCATGTGGTTCGAAGCGAGCCAGGGTGTTCAGTTGGATGCGGATTCACGCGTGGTTTCCTGGCAAAATCTTGCCCCCACCCAATCCTTGGATCGAGCCTCCGGTTTAACCTCTGCAGCGTGGCAGGTCGATGCAGCACATCGTCCGATGTGGCAGCCCGATTTGGCCGACATTCATCCCGCTATCGCATTTAGCGGACTGGATCGCAAAGAGCACCTTGTCACCACGCCGATTGCGACGGGCGATGATTTGTCCGCCTTGGTGGTTTGTCGTTTCTCAGGCATTGCACCCTACGGTCCGTTTCTGGCCATGAACACGACGAACAGAGTGAAGCTGCATCTCGCACGAGAGAACATGCATCCCAGGTATCGTGCCTTCTCGAGCAAATTCAATCGAGCGGAAGTTCCCCCGTTTCGAAAAATTGAAGTCGGCATTAACTCGCCTCCCACCGAACAACTGATCGTAT
>CAXBHV010000812.1:0-4129 GCA_963974855.1 uncultured Rhodopirellula sp.
GAATTATCGCCAGTTTCGACAGTTTCTGCTCGGTTGGGGCGGCAGCCTGGACGACATCGTTTCCACCGAGACCGTCGATCATCAATCGCGCGCGAGGATCGAAGGGCAATTGGGACTTTCGCCCGACCAATTTTCCAATGACGAATTCGATAAGTTGATCGACGACATGGCGCTCATTGGCTGTGACCCCATGTTCGATGAGGGTGCGGCAGTCGGAATTCTGTTTCAAGCTCGAAACTCCAATGACCTCGCCAGCATCCTGAAAGTCCAGCGGAACCAAACGCGGTTGCGTGTTCCAGAATCCGAAGAACGCCGCGTAACTGTCGAGGGTCACGATGTCTCATTTCTAACATCCGACGACCATCGCGTTCGCTCTTTCTATGCGATTGATGGCGACTTCCATCTCGTCACCAATTCGGAGCATTTGCTGGCCCGGTTTTTTGAAGCGAGTAACGGAACAGACTCGCTTGGCAGTCTCGATGAGTTTCGTTACGCACGTTACCAGACCAACCAAATCGACAGCAGGAACGAGCAACAACCGTTAGCGATGCTCTATCTTTCTGATCCGTTTTTTCGAAACTTGATCAGCCCGCAATACCGCATCGAACTGACTCGCCGCCGACAAGCTGCCCAAGAACTGAAGCAATGCCAGTTAGCGATGATGATCGCCAAGGCCGAGCGTATCGATGCGGTTACCACCGACCAGCTGATCAAATCAAAGTTGTTACCGTCGGGTTTCGGTACCCGGCCCGACGGTAGCTATCCGATTTTTGAAAAAGGAAAGTTCAGGGATTCGAGGCGTGGCGCCCTGGGATACTTCTTGCCGATCCCTGACGTGCCGCCTCAAAAAGCAACTCAGACGGAGGTCCACTCCTACCAACAGTTCATTGGGCAGTACAGCCAAGAATGGAAAAGAATCGATCCAGTGACAGTTGTGTTCTCTCGCGGCAAATCCGATAAAGATGGACTCCAGCATGTTGGCTTGGATATCGTTATCACGCCCTACGCTCCGCAACACTATGCGTTGTTGTCCCAGTATCTTGCTCCTGCCAGTGACTGGCGTGTGGCGCCGATGAACGACGACTTAGTGAGTCTCGATACATCGATTCGCAGTGGGCAAGGATCGCCATACTCCCACCTTCTCTACTTGGGACTTCGAGATGACGACGTTCCCTATGTCATTGAAGACGGTCAAATCAAGTTGGTCGATCGTTCCAAAGGGAGTACTTATGCGAAGAGCAATTCCTATGCTGCTATCTCTCCACCGAGTACGGAAGTACTTCGGATATTAGCGATGGCATTCAATCGAGTACAACGTCAACAAGATCGACGTGCTATTCCGGCAGAACGCACGCAACCGATTCCACCGCGAGTGGGGCGACCAGCTGGCTTCAGCTTTTTTAATCTCTTTATGTCGTTCGCAATCCTGAAATCAAGCGATGTGTTTAAGTACGCTAGCCCCGTAACTTCCGATAACAATTGGATGGTTGCGTCGACCAATTATTCACTCCGACAAGATGTGATCAGCGAGCTAAGCCAGGAACGAAGCTTTTCTTCGCCCCAAGTTCGTTTGCGAGTAAAGTCGCTCGCCAACTCAAAGGTGGAACCTTATATCCAAGCGTATACCTACCTGGCCTCGCGGAAGGCGTCTTCCGAAAACGCGAAGTTTTTAAATGATGTCACTGGCTGGTTGCAACTGCCTGTTGCTGAGTCACGTGAATCAGTGGAAACGGTATTGGGTGCGTGTCTGCGGTGTCCACTCGGTGGTGACTTCAATTTGAGTGATCTTGACGACCATTCGTTTTGGGCAGGAACGCAATGGCCTGAAACAAGCTACTTTGCAGAAACGAAAACGCCTCGGTCTTGGAAATTTGCATTTCTAGATTGGCTACGTGGACTCGACCTCCGATTCGATATCGATCAAACAACATTGCGCGCACACATCGACATGCTTGTGCGACAGCCAGTTGGTCATGACGGGGATGATCAATGGATGCCGTTGAAGTTGCAAGGTCCCCGTAGTCCAGCGAACGCCGTTACGATTGACAAGATTCCTGTCGTTGTGCAGACAGGCTTTCAATCAAATCCCCCATGGATACTGGGGGTTACGGTTCAGTCGGGAAAGCCGCCGTTCCGAGTTACATCCATCTATCCGAACAGCCCAGCATCCCGGGCCGGATTATCCGTAGGTGATCAGATACTTGAGATCGATCGAGTTACGCCAGAACGAAGTGAGCTCTTGGCCGGGGTGATCGCGTCGGCGCGAGCTGAAAAAGGAACCGTCTCCGTTCGGATTCTACGCGAAGGTTCTCAAATGGATCTCCGAATTCCGCTGCGCAACCGCTAGCAGTTGCAACATGTGGATTCATCGTATTAGGACTTGCACCGTTTCTCTCCTCTCCTTTTTGCACAAGGGCTGGCTGCCATGCGACTTCTGCGGATTTGTCCCCTACTTCTGCTTCTGCTGCAGGTTTCAATCGCATCCGCTGCGGATTCAATGTATGGGACCCTCGACGGGTGGGGCCAATTGATCGATCCCGATGGGGATTGCCGCTTTGACGTTGGTAAAGACTCCGTTGCGGTAACGTTTGGACCAGGACCGCACGGTTTGGACGCCGAGAGCGGTCGCATGAACTCGCCTCGCATTGTGCGTTCGCTCAGCGGTGACTTTTCAGTCTCGACGGTCGTGGCGGGCGACCTTCCACTTCCGGAGCTGTCCTACGCCTATGTCAGTGGCGGCTTGGTTTTAATGCAGGACCAACGCAACTACATTCGGCTCGAACGGGCCAGCTTTATTCGCAACGGAACGAAGTCGTTTTACACAAACTTCGAGCAACGGATTGATGCTAAACGAACCCGCATGGGGTTGTTTGCCGATTTTCCGTTGCAAGCGGACCGCGCAGTTGAGCTTCGATTGGAAGTCCGCGATGAAACGGTTCGCGGCCTTGTGCGGCATGTCGGAGACGAGTGGCATGAAATGGGGACGGCGAAAATCAATGCGGGTGCAACGTTACTTGCCGGAGTCTCGGGTGTGAAGACGGTTCCTGATGAAGTCAAAGTCACATTCAGCAGATTTCACATCAGGCACGAAGATCCTGTGGACGCCGTGTCCGACTCCGAAATCCGCTTGGACCCGCAGCAAAACGTCGTCAGAATGCCCCGGGTATCGGATTCCGGTGTACAGAAACTGGTTGCAAGAATCGTCGAGTTACAAGCACGAGCGAGTAAGATCAACGAGATGTCTGACGACGAACAGACTCAACTGATCGAAGACGCAAAGGCGATAGCCAAAGAGAACGCTGACGGCACCTCTCTAACTCAGGTGATTGGAATGGCTTCAGGCTTGGCAGGGATGTTCCAACGCACTGACAAACCCCATCAAGCACTGCGAGTATTCCGCGAGATCGCCGACGCACTTGCCGAATCGGAAGACGAAAGGAATGACGCGGTCATCGCTAGACTGCGACAAACCGCAGACAGGCTGGAATCAAGACTGAAGCTGATAGGGACGCCAATTGTCGTCGACGGCAAATTGATGTCGAGTGAATCGATCGACTGGAAGGACTACGAAGGCAAGGTCGTGTTGGTCGATTTCTGGGCATCTTGGTGCGGTCCGTGCCTCCGCGAAATTCCCAATATCAAGCAGCAATACGACACTTTCCATCAGCACGGATTCGAGGTCGTTGGAGTATGCCTGGACCGCGACCGAACGAAAGCAGAGGAGTACATCGAGAGTGCCGAGATTCCTTGGCCGTCGATCTATGATGCGGATGCGGCGGAGGCGGAATCGATGAGCAAGCGTTACGAGATTACTGCCATCCCCACTGCAATTTTGGTAGACCGTGAGGGCAATATCGTGTCATTTGAAGCAAGAGGCGAGAAGCTTCCGAAATTGCTGGTCGAGTACTTCGATGTCGCAGAAGCGGATTCATCGAAGGCCCCGAATACTTCAGCTGTAGATTTGTAGGCATTCCTGCCAGCCAACGGTGAACGAGTGGGATAGCATCTTGAAGTGAGGCATAACCAGGTGAAGAAACTGATCGTGACATCTGTGTAAAGCGTATTGCTCAAAGGGGTGAGTTTGCAATTAGCAACGATTTTTTCCATATGGCAATTAGAAATGTGTTTG